>JBOGJW010000178.1:0-3538 GCA_050745245.1 Terriglobia bacterium
GTGCCGCTCGGCCTTGAAACGGCCTCCGCGGTTCAGGTTCTTTCCGGGGTGCGCGAAGGCGATTGGGTGATCTTCGGAGAGCTCGGCCGTTATCACACGGGCGAGATCGTAAAGCCCGTGCCCGTGAATCTAAAATCTCTGAGCGGAGGGCAATATTAGGCCATGGTGAAATTCGCCCTCCGTCATCCGCACCTTATCATTGTCGCGTGCCTCTTTACCTGCGTGCTAGGGCTGACCAGCGTTATCCGAATGCCGGTCGATCTGTTTCCGCGCATCAAGATTCCCGTGGTCACGTGCGCCACGTTCTATAGCGGCATGCCGCCCGCGCAGGTTGAGGCGCAGATCACCAACACGTTCGAGCGGTTTTTTACCCTGGGCAGCAACATCGATCACATTCAGTCCCGCTCGCTTCCGGGCGTGAGCTTGATCAAGGTTTTTTTCCGCCCGGGAAGCGATCCGAACGCCGACGTGACGCAGGTTTCGAACCTCGCTATGGCCGACTTGCGCCGCCTGCCGCACGGAACGCTGCCACCCGTGGTCCTGAGCACCGGCGCGTCCTTTCTGCCCGTCTGCCTGCTGGCTGTGAAAGGTAGGGGGCTCACCGAGACGCAGCTCCGCGATTACCTGCAATACGAAATCCGCGACCAGATCGCCGGCGTGCCTGGCGCCACGGTGCCGCCGCCCTTCGGCGGCAAATACCGCATGGAGATGGTCTACGTAAATCCGCTGCAGCTGCAGGCGCTGGGCATGAGCCCGATGGATGTGGTGAACGCGGTAAACCAGTCGAACCTGATTCTGCCCGCCGGCGACGTGCGCATCGGCCCGCTGGATTATGAGATCTACAGCAATGCGCAGGTCTCGAATGCTAAGCAATTGAACAACATCGTATTGAAGACCGAGGGCGAAAAAAACGTCTATGTCTCGGACGTGGGGCATGCCGAGGATTCTTCGTTCCTTCAGTACAACATCGTCCGCATTGACGGCCAGCGCTCGGTGTACGTGGGCGTGATGAAGCAGGGCGGCAACACCAACACCATCCAGGTGGTGGACGGCATTCGCGCTGCCATCAAGCACCTGCGCGACATCCCGTCGCAGATGAAGGCGATGGTGGTGTTCGACCAGTCGCAGTTTGTGCGCGAGGCCATCCATACGGTAGTGAATGAGGGGGGAATCGGGCTGCTGCTTACGGCGCTGATGATCCTGCTTTTCCTGGGCAGCGTGCGCGCCACCACCGCGGTGTTTCTCTCAATCCCGCTCTCAGTGCTCGCCGCGATGTTCCTGCTCGACCTCCACGGCAGCATCATCAACGCCATGCTGCTAAGCGGCCTCGCCCTGGCCTTCTCGCGCCTCATCGACAACTCGGTGATCGTGCTCGAAAACGTTTACCGTCATATGGAGCTGGGAGAAACGCCGTTCGACGCTTCCGAAAAAGGCACCGAAGAGGTGTCGCTGGCGGTGCTTGCCATCACGCTGGCTACGATTGTGGTGTTCTTCCCGGTGACGCTGCTCTATGGCGTCAGCAAATTCCTCTTTACCGCACTCGCGCTGGGAGTAGTGCTGTCGCTGGTCGCCTCCTACCTTGTGGCCATCTTCGTCGTTCCGCCTTTCTGCGCCCGCGTGCTGAAGCCGCTGGAAGAAGAAGGAGTGCAAGAAGACGCGCGGCCTCCGCGCCGGTCGCTGGGAAGGCGAGTTTACGAGGCGTTCAATTCGCGCTTCGAGCGCATGCTCGATGGCTATGACCGCTGGGTGCAGCAAACCCTGCGCTATCCGCGCGCGGTGCTGGGCGGCTTCGTCGTGATCTTCGCCCTGAGCCTGCTGCTTTATCCGCTGCTCGGATTCTCGTTCTTTCCCCGCACCGATGCGGGGCAGTTCATGGTGAACCTGAAGGCGCCCACCGGCACCCGGCTCGAGCTGACCGAAGATTACGTGAAGCGCGTGGAGAATATCATCCGCAACGTCGTGAGCCCGCACGACCTCAACGCTATAGTCTCAAATATCGGCGTCACCTCCGGCTTTGAATCCCTCTTCACTCCCAACTCCGCCATGCACACCGCCTTCGTCGAGGTGGGCCTTAACCCCGATCATCGCGTGAGCAGCTTTGATTACATGAACAAGGTACGGCGGCAGCTCGCCGAAAACCTGCCCGAGCTTCGGACTTATTTCCACTCCGGCTCGCTCGTCGAAGCGGTGCTGAACCAGGGGGCGCCCGCGCCCATCGACCTGCAAGTGAGCGGGCGCGACCTCCATACCGACATGAGCATTGCCCGGGAAATTGCCGGCAGGATCCGCGCCCTTCCGAACATCAGCGACGTCTACATCCCGCAGGACCTGGATTACCCCGCTTTGCAGATCAACGTGAACCGCACGCGCGTGAGCGAGCTGGGGCTGACTCCGAAAGACGTAATCGACAACGTGATTACCGCGCTTACCTCGAACCAGATGATCGCGCCCGGCTACTGGATCGATCCAAAATCCGGCAACCAGTATTTCGTCTCCGTGAAGTATCCCAACAACACGATCAAGTCACTGTCGGACCTGGAGACGATGCCGCTCCACGACCCGGCCCTCAAGGCGCCCACCTATCTCGACCAGCTTTGCACCATCAAGCGCATCAACACGCCCACCGAGGTTGACCATTACCAGATGGAGCGGGATATCGACGTTTACGTGCAGCCGTCGAGCGAAGACCTCTCGCGTCCTTATCACGCGATTCAGAACATCGTTGCCACGACGCCGCTCCCCAGCCGCAACTTCCGCGTGAACATCCGCGGCCTCGTGATCACCATGGAGAACTCGTTCAAGAGCTTCGGGGTGGGGCTGATCCTGGCGATCCTGCTGGTCTACCTGATTCTGGTTGCGGAGTTCCGGTCCTTCATGGACCCGTTCCTCATCCTGCTGGCCATCCCGACCGGCATCACAGGCGTGCTGCTGATTCTCTTCCTCACCGGAACTACGGTAAACATTCAGTCGCTGATGGGCGTACTCATGATGACCGGGATGGTGGTGTCCAACACAATCCTGATTGTCGACTTCGCCAAACGCCTTCAGGAGGAAGGCAGCCCTGTCAATGAGGCGGTGGCGCGCGCTTGCCGCATCCGCCTGCGGCCGATCCTGATGACCTCGCTGGCCACAATCGTCGGCCTGCTGCCCATGGCCTTTAAGCTCGAGACCGGCAGCGCCGCCTACGCTCCGCTGGCGCGCGCGATTATCGGCGGCGTGGCCGTCTCCGTAGTGCTGAGCATTTTCGTGATCCCCTCCGCGTACCTGCTCGCCTACCGCCGCCGCGAGCCCGCGACGGAGCCGGCGGCCGAGTTGTAGTACACAGCGGTTTTGCGGTACCAGGCACACGCGCTGTCATTCTGAGCGAGGTCACCGCGGCGACCTCGCTCAGAATGACAGTGTGTCTGTTTGCGGCGAGAAGGCCCCACGCCGCGCTACCCGCTATTCCCTCTGTTCTTTGTTGCCTATTCCCTATTCCCGGATGAGACCAGTGAGCCACCGTCCCGGCACGCCGGGTCAAGGCAAAAAAGGAACTTGA
>JBOGJW010000179.1:0-4607 GCA_050745245.1 Terriglobia bacterium
CACCAGAATGGCGTCTTCCACCGCGGAAATGATCACCTTCGGATCGATACCCTTTTCACGACTGAGTTGATCGATCGTTTGGTAAAGTAAACTCGTTGTCACGCCTCGACCCTCTTACTTCACAGGACCAGCCGAGCTTTGGCAATGGCCGCGAGCGGCAGCTCGCAGATATTGCCGTCACCCAGCTCCAGTCTTACACAATCCGATTCAAAACCGGCTAATTTGCCTTCGAGCACCCGCTGCCCGTCCAGCGGCTCCCGCAGCACCACCCGCGCCTTGCGGCCCGAAAAGTACTGAAACTCCTCCGGCTTCACCAGCTTGCGCTCCAGGCCAGGAGACGATACCTCCAGCGTGTAGCGGCCGGGAAACGGGTCCTCAACGTCCAGCAGGGCGCTCATCTGCTCGCTGATGGACTGGCAATCGGCGTGGGTAACGCCACCAGGCTTGTCAATGTAAATTCTTAGAAGCTGATTCAGCCGGCCCCCTTTCAATTCTACGTCTACTACCGTCAACCCTTCCGATTCCGCGACGCGCGCGGCCATACTTCGGATTTTATCCAGATCGACGCCCATCAAAAATTGAAGCTTTTCTGAACCTCTGGCGTGTTATTTGCAAGCTGACGGGCGGTTTCCGCGCCGTGGGAGCATTCTCCAACAAAAAAGTGGGCTTTTCGCCCACTTAACCGCTCATCATGCAGTATACTGCCCGCGGCGGCTTAAAGCAAGGCTTGAGCGCCTGTAGCGGCGGGTTAACCCCGCCGAGCCCAAAAATGGCGGCTTAAAGGCGCTTCTGTGCGCCCGAAATGGGACTACGCGGGGCCGGGGTCGCGCTTTGGAAAGGCAGGGCCGGAGGGGTCTTCGGTCGGAAGCGGTTCCACTTGGTAGCGATAGAAGACGAGCGGCCGGGTGAGTTGCAGTTGCAGGTCTGTTCCTGCAGGCAGGACGATTTCCTTGCCGCGGGACGCCAGCACGTAGATCAATCCGCCCATAGCGCCCGAGGCGCCACCAATCACCGCGCCTTCGCCCGAGTGCCGCCCGCTGATTCCGGCGACGGAGCCGATTCCCGCGCCCTCGGCGCCGGTGATCGCGACAGTTTCGGCATCTTTACCCTTTGTGCCCTGGCCCTGGATTTTCGACTCTTTGCGGTTGAAGCTGTTTTTGCCATTCCCCGCAAAACCGGCCAGCGTGCCGTCGAATGATTTGGTAAACCCTCCGGGTAAGGTCACGGAGTCAAACCGGAGGCCAAGCTGGGCTTTCCCGCGGACGTGGCCCGGCCGCACCACCTGCGTCACGACGCCTTTCACATAGGCGCCCACCGGTATCACGATCACGTTATCGACCGTAATCGGGAAGACCGTCTGGCAATAGATGGGCTCGCCGACGTACGCAGTCCGCGAGCTGATAGCGCTGGTAAGCTCGACCGGGATTTGCGTGCGGATGGGGATGACCAGTTCATCTCCCGGCTGCGGAGCCTTTGTAGCCGCCGGAGGCTTGGAAGCAGCCGCCTGGGCAAACAGCCCTCCTGTCAGCAAGGTAAATACTGCAATCAATACGGCGATTCGGCTCATTTTGCCCTCCGGCAAGGTGAACTCGGCTGCTGCGTGTTCGATGAGACAGCGGGTTCTCGCGTTGCCCTAATTGTAGCGGCGGTGTCCTCACCGCCGGGCGTTATTTTTCAATCATTGCGGCATGCGCGCCCGCCCTGAGCAGGGTGATGGGGACATCGCCGCCACCGCGGCGCTGCGCTCAAACTTGCGGAGCGCTGAATCGCGGGCTTCCGGCGGCCACCCGCACTCGCCAGCGAAGATTTCCGCCACCCGCGAAGCCATATCGGGCCAGGAACACGCGAGCCAGCTTAGCCCGGAGCGGCGCAGTAGAAAGTCCTCCATGGTTATCGCCATTTCCTCCCGGATCGCAAATCTTACTTCCGCTGCCAGCAGCTCCGGCTCCCCGGGCAAAACTTCCGCCAGATCCGGCCGGGAGCGAATCGAGTCAAGCACGTCGCGCCAGCGGCTGCCGTAAGTCTCCACGATGCGCTTTGCCGCTTTGGCCGGCACGCCGAAGTCGTTTTGAGCCTCCTCCCTAGCGCTCCTGAGAAACTCCGGAAAAGGTCCTGTATGCCCTCCTGGCAATCGGACCTCGCGCGAGGAGCGGGTGTTCCCGGAACCGGCGGCGCCCGCTGGCAGCTCCGCAAGCGCCAGGTCAACCAGTTTTTCAGCGAGAGAGCGCGCTGTTGTCAGCTTGCCGCCGCAGATGGCTATCATGTTTTCGGCCCATGGGTCGCGATGAAACCGGTACTCGCGGGTATTGGCGGAGGGACTGCTTCCCGGCTGAACTGTCAGCGCGCGCAGCCCGGCGTAGGCGGCCACCACGCTGCTCTTTTCAACCGGATCGCGCAGAACCCGATTTACAGCGCGGAGCAGGTAATCCACATCGGCGCAATCGGGCGCGACCGCGGCGGGATCGCCGTCGTAATCCGTATCCGTGGTGCCAAGCAGGGAATAGCCGCGCCAGGGCATCATCAGGAAAATGCGCTCGCCCGGACGGATCGCCCCGAACAGGGCGTAATCGGGCGAGAGGCAAGGCAGGATGACGTGGGTGCCCTTTGTCAACCGGACAGTGCGTGAGCCATCGTGTCCGGGCACGAGAGCACGCAGGCCGTCCACCCACGCCCCGGTTGCGTTTATCCATAGGCGGCTCGCAACTTCGTAGGTTTTCCCCGTGATCCTGTCCAGCACCTCCGCCTCACTGATGGCGCTGGCGCGCGGCCGGCGCGCGAAGCTCCGCACCTCAGCGTAGTTTGCAATCACAGCTCCGTGCACGGCGGCGCCAAGGACGTTTTCGAGAGTGAGGCGCGCGTCGCTGGTGAGCGAGTCGTGATAGATTGCGCCTGCGCGGAGCCCTGCCGGCTGGAGCGCCGGAAGGCGGCGGAGCGTCTCGTGCGCGTTGCAAGACCGGTGACGGTCCTGCGCGCCGAGGCTGCCCATCCAGTCGTAGAGGGTGAGGCCCAGCCGCATCTTCCAGGGAGAAAACGGGTCACCGCGGTAGATCGGCAGCAAAAACGCGAGAGGACGCGCGAGATGCGGCGCAAGCTGCGCCAGCCGCCGGCGCTCCAGCCGCGCCTCCCGCACCAGCTTGAATTCGCCTTGGGCAAGATAGCGCAGCCCGCCGTGAATCAGTTTGGAAGAGCGGCTCGAAGCGCCGATGGCGAAATCGCGGGCTTCGAAGAGCGCAACCTTCAACCCGCGCAGCGCGGCCTCGCGCGCCGTGGCCGCCCCGTTGATCCCGCCGCCGATGACCACTAGGTCGAATGTTGTCTGTGACCACGCCTCCGGACTGCGTTTCATGAGGCTCCCCCTAATGCTTGGCTCTCAGGGTAACACAAGGGGGGTAGGGAACAGGGAATACGAACAGGCGGAAGGAGGGAGTGTGGGGGAGAAGGCGGGGAAGAAAAGGCGGTTTCAGCTTGGGGCGCTGAGAGCTTGCCCTGAGCCGCGCGAAGGGACAGCGTCGCCAACGCCCCGTCAACAATGATTCGCAATCTGAGCAGGGGCGATGATTACGGTTGCTGCGGAACAGGGTGTCGAGGCGAAGCGCCGCCGTCAGGCCTGGGTTTCAGAAAGACGGGGCGTGGGCCGGCCGCGCCAGGGCCGGCGCAGCAGCTTGATAATGACGGCCAGAATTACGAGCGCAAGCGCGAAGAAGAAGATACCGCCTTTTTTGTGGAGATTGCCGAAGAAGAAGGCCCTGTCCACGTAAACGGCGAGCACGGCGAGAATAAACATTCGGAGCCCGTTGGTGAAGCAGATGATCGGCAACACCAAGGCAACTAGCAGGCCTTTTTGCCATGCTGCCTTGCAACAAAAGTGCCCGGCAAGGAGCGAGGCGATAAACAGAGCCGTGGTGGAGTGAATACCGCTGCACTCGGTAGCAACTACAAAGGTCAGCCGCGGCAGCGAGAAGGTGAGCCCGTTCCTGAAAACAGGCAGGCCAGTGAGGGTGAAGAGAAATGCCGTCACATCCGCCGATCCATGCTGCACCAGCGCGATCGGCTTGGCCATCAGAACTTCGGGGATTGGGACCACCAGCAGGCTGAACAGCACGGGGAAAAGGCCCCGGCGCGCAGCCGCCGTGCCGTAACACAGCACGAATGCTCCTATGCAAGCCAGCACCAGCCCCAGCGTCTCGAAGAAGAGCGAAACGTCGGGGGTCAGGCCCCCCGTAAGCAGCATCCCGGCGCACCCGGCGGCCGCGCCGCTCGCGATCAGCGGAATCCCGGCGCGCAGCGAGTAGTGAACTTCCAGGAACACGCTTCGCCTCTTAATGTAGAAAAGGCCGGCGACGATCACGGGGATGAGCGCCAAGTACGAATACTCGTCGCTCGTCTGAGAAAGCGCGATCAAGCGCCGCACGGGATCGAGGAATGCAACCAGCGACACCCCCACGATTGCGGCGAAGATGAGGTTCCTCCGCGTGACGACGGCGCGGAGGGGCGAAACCTCCGGCTGAATGGCGACTTCGAGTTGATGGTCAGTGGGCATACGAGTTGGCCTCGATCAGGCTGCCGAACCTATGTAGCGCAGCGCGGCCTTGCGGCCACAACCAAAC
>JBOGJW010000180.1:0-4458 GCA_050745245.1 Terriglobia bacterium
GCGCCGTTTCGGCCGAGGCTGTCTCGCTTACCACGAGCTCGGGAATCTCGAAGGAAACGCACGTGCCGGCGCCCGGGTGGCTGTCGACCTTGAAAGCGAACTGCGAGCCGAAGAGCACGCGCAGGCGTTCCGTCACGTTACGAATGCCGATGCCCGAGCCGTAATTTCCGCTGCGCTTGCCGGGTGGAATGCCCACGCCGTTGTCGTTCACTTCGAGCGTCAGCCGGTGGTTTTTTCGCGAGGCGCGCAGCGTAATGACACCTCCCTCGATGCGCGGCGCGATGCCATGGCGTATCGCGTTTTCCACCAGCGGCTGAAGGATCATACTGGGCACTACGACCTCGGCGGCGCCCGACTCGATCTCTTTTATGATGTGGAGCTTGTCGCGGCCGAAGCGCACCACTTCGATATCAAGGTAGTCATCAATGAAATCCAGCTCCTCCCGAAGAGGCACGAAGTGAGCCTGCACCTTCAGCCTTCGGCGCAGGATGCGGGAAAGCTTCAGGAGCACGCTGCGCGCGGTATCGGGGTCGAGCCGGATCAGCGAAGAGATGGTGTTCAGCGTATTAAATAAAAAGTGCGGGTTGATCTGGCTGACCAGGGCGTCCATGCGCGCCTGGAGCAACATACGCTGCTGGTTTTCGAGCTTGCGCTCGATCCGGGTGCTGTTCCAGATTTTCACCGGCAGGCCCACCGCCGCGAGCGTCGCCAGCACAATCAGGAGGTTGGCCCAGAAGTGGGGCGAGTTCAGGTAGAACAGCTTGCCGGACGCGCGGCCCACGTCCATGCGCGCGATCTCCAGCACAACGCACATCAGCGCGAAGAGCACTTGCCAGTCAGGAACCGGCTGCTTGAAACGCAGCTTAATCGAGCGATAAAGACTGAGGTCAACGAAGGGGCTGAATTCCCAGATCACCTCCTTGTCCGGGCAAATCCAGCGGGCGGTTCCGGCCACCACTGCGTAAAGAATCGCCATGGGCAGGGCCAGCAGCTCGTGCCCGATCAGCACCGCGGGCAGCCCCATGATCGTGCCCACAATCATGCCGACGATCGTGCCGCCCAGCAGCCCGCCCAGCACCGTGACTTCCAGGCTCAGATCCGCGCCCTGGTATCCCAGCAGGAGCCGCATCAGCACGCCCAATACGAACGGCCCCGCCAGAAACAGCGCGAACGCGATCTTTTGCCGCGGCGTGCGCTCTTCGACAAAGATCAGACGTTTGAAGGGATCAAATCGCGCGATGATGCTGGCGAGCGATGCGATGACGCCAAGCTTGAGGAGGAGGGTGAGGAGAATGAAAGCTGTGGGCCCGCTCAACGACGGATGGTGCATGGCGCTTCCTGCCGTTGCTGCTGGAATCGGGGACCTGAAACCAGGCGGGTGCTCATCCCCCGCCGACGAACTGCACGATTTCCAGGGAATCGTTGGAACTGACGGGCGTGGTATCCCATTCGCCGCGAGGAACGATCTCCCGATTGCGCTCTACGGCCAGCCGGTCTGCAGGCAGTTTCAGCAGCCGCAGGAGCATTCCCACCGTCAGCCCCTCGGGGACTTCGCGCTCTTCGCCGTTCAAAACAATGTTCAATGGAATTCTCCCCGCGATTCCGGCCTACCCCTCCTGGGAGCGCGGCTATCGTGGCCGCACCTGTGCGGACTGGAAACCCGCGCCCCAAGGTCATCCTACGATATCCTCGCCGCCGTCGACGCGAATGACGTTGCCGGTGATCCACTGTGTTTTCTCACTCATCAGGGCGGCGATAGCGGAGGCCACATCCTGCGGCGTAGTGAGGCGCCCTCCCGGGTTGCGCATTTTCGCCAGCTCGAAGAGCTTCTCGCTTTCCGGGATCTTGCTCGACCCCGGGGTTACGGCCACCCCGGCCTGGATCGCGTTCGCGGTGATGCCGCAGGGCATCAACTCGTAAGCCAACTGGCGAATGTGAGATTCGAGCACCGCCTTAGCTGCGGAAACGGCGCCGTAGTTTGGAATCACACTGTGGCCGCCGGCGCTCGTCAGCGCATAAATCCGGGAGCCGTGGCGAAGCATGTTGCGGCCCATCAGTTCCTGCACCCAGTAGACCAGGTTACTCCCCATCACGTCGACGGTCATCTCGATCTGCACCTGCGTGATCTGGCTGCCGCCATTCGCCGCAACGTAAGGCAGCAGC
Source organism: Terriglobia bacterium (assembly GCA_050745245.1). Taxonomy (GTDB): domain Bacteria; phylum Acidobacteriota; class Terriglobia; order UBA7540; family UBA7540; genus RH2-MAG17b. The sequence continues at coordinate 2,164 of JBOGJW010000180.1, forward strand.
GAGCCGAATGCGACGGTGTGCAGAAAAACCTTCACATAATGCGCGCCGCCCGCCTGCTTCCAGTGCTCCTGCATCTGGTCGAGCGCACCCGCGCGCTTCTCTGCGTCGGCGGCGTTGATGTTGAAAAACACCGCGTCCCGGCCGAGGCTCCTGATCTGCTCCACAATGGCGCTGACGTGAGGCGCCGCGGACCGGCGGTCGAGATGCACGCCGAAGACGTTCAGGCCCTCGCGCGCCAGCTCCAGGCTGGTCGCCTCGCCAAACCCGCTGGACGCGCCCACGATCAGGGCCCACGGCGCTGTATTTTCCGCCATCTATTTTCCCTTTCGCTCCGGTTCACCAACATTCTACCGTACCCGCGAGATTAGGCGAAATTACTAAACCGCAGCTCCGAGTCCCGGCGCCCCTCCCGAGCAGGGTGCGGAGGGCGGGAGTGGTGGGATTCGGGGGGAACGTCTGGAGGATCAACGCGGCAGGACAAATCTGGCGATTCAATGCTCAGGCTCAGACACATGACGTGCAAAAGTATGGTTGCGAAAGTGCACTCGTTTGCACATGTGGCCTGCGGAGCAACCGCGCCGGCGCTCCTCTCCTCTGCATAACCGTCCTGCTTTGTTTGCGTTAGAGCCTTCATCGTATATCCCCATGAGTTGGTCTCCAAATTGCCCTGGAGAGGCGGCGGGGGCCAACGTGAAATTTCGCTGGCTTCTTGCGGAGGCTCGGCAGCGGAGAAACGCAAGTTCATTTTTATTGCTTCCACTGGCGCGTTCTCTTCAAATCAACCAAGGAGGGATTATGAACGACAGATTTGGCTGCGTTACGAAGCGACGTTGGATCGCGCTGATCGTTTGCGCCGGTTTTGTGGGACTCTCGCTCTTCAGCGCACCGGCGAAGGCCTCGATCGTTCCGATCGGGTCGAGCCTTACTTTTGGCGGCAACGATCTGCCCGGCGCATGTACCGATAGCACGTGTTCTGACACGGTGACCTTCAGCTCCACGCCGGTGCTGATCGATGGAGGCGCGCTATCTCTTTCCGAGACCCAGACTCCGACAGGGGGAGGCGGGGAATGGGATGTGTGGTCTTTATCGACTGTCGGCGGCGGCCCTCTTGCCGGCGATATCAACGGCGATTGGGGCCTCGTGATGGACTACGACCTGAGCGAGGCGGTGAATTTCGACGCGGTCGTTGACCAGTGGACGCTAAATGGAACGCCCGTGAGCCCGCTCTCGAATTTCGGCGGCATCTGCTGCGCTACTGCCTCGAACCCCTCGCCGGTGGCCGGCGAAGCCTATTACAATTCCGGTTTCGCCGTGCCCCTTTCTGCGGGCGTCCAGTCAAACTGGCAGCAGATTTTTGTCAACCCGTATAGCTTCGTTTCGGCAGGCGGTATCGACCCCAGCACTGCAAACGGGTTTAATTTCGGCCTGCATTTTACCCCCCAAGTACCGCCAGCAGCGGAGCCGTCGAGCGTTCTGCTGCTCAGCTTAGTGCTGTTGGCCTTCGGAGTGTCGCAAAGAAAAAGGCTGTTTAGAGGATTGCTCCGGTAGTCCCGTCCTTTCTGGTTTACGCTGCCCCTGTGCGCTGGCCGGCTCGGATTCCGAACTTTGCGCCGGCCAGCGCTGCCACCTGTCGCCCGTTATTCCCGCTTCTCCCGCCCGCGCACCAGAAAGCCAGCGCGCCATCTACGCCGCACCCAGCCGCCCGCCGCTGTGGCAGACCCCGTATGTTAAAGTGAAACAGGACGGGTTAGGAATGGCGGATCGAATCAGCTTGCAGGAGGTTTTGAGAGCGCTGGCGGGTGTTGCCGCTCCGGGTGGAGGCAACATTGTCTCCCGGGAGTTCGTGAAGGACCTCGAAGTAGGGGACCAGAGCGTCAGCTTCACCTTGCAAATGCCCGGTCCGCCGCAGGAGCACATTGCCGAGCAGGCCCGGCGCGCTGTGGCAGCCTTGGGCATCCCCAATGTTCGCGTGCAGCTCGCGGCGGGCGCCACGCCAGCAGCGAGCCCCCACGCCAAATTGATTCCGGGTGTCGCGAGCACGATTGCCGTGGCAAGCGGCAAGGGCGGTGTGGGCAAGTCGACCGTGGCTGTGAATCTTGCCGTGGCGCTCAATCGCGAGGGCGCGCGAGTAGGCCTGATGGACACAGACGTTTACGGGCCGAGCGTGCCCCACCTGATGGGCAGCCGCACGGCGCCGGAGGTGATTGAAGGAAAAATCGCGCCTCCGGTCGAGCATGGCATCAGGATCATGTCGATGGCCTATTTCCTGCCTGCCGACGAGGCGGTGATCTGGCG
>JBOGJW010000181.1:0-7274 GCA_050745245.1 Terriglobia bacterium
AGCTGGTAATGCGCCTCCTCGTACTTGGGATCGATGCGGATGGCGTTGCTGAACTGAATCGCCGCGTCCCGGTATTCGCCCTTGGCGAAATAACGCGCGCCGCTTTCGAAGAATTTGTGCTTTCGCACGTTCGGGTCGCGCGTGCACGCGGCTAAGCACCCGGCGAGCGCCACAATGAATACCCAAAGACCGACCCTACGAAATCTGCGCATGACCCAGCTCCTTGCCGCGGCCCGGGACTGGCGAGGGCCGACTCGTTCACCTTGGTATGTATTGCCCCAGCAGAGGCAGAATTTGTTTGGTAAAGCCGAGAGCCCGCTCGGTAGCGCTGCTCACCGGCTCTCCGGCCATTACGGGCGTGATTACTCGGACCAGCGCGCCATCGGTGCGGTTAGTACGAAGGGCGTCCGCAATCAGATAGAAGCGCTGCCAGTATTCGCTGGCCAGCGTGCGGCCGTGCGACTGAAACCAATAGATCACAACCTCCTTGCTCAACCCGAGCTGAAGGAGGTAATCGTTGGCATTCAAAACGTTGCCGTTTCCCCACGGGACGTGGATCACCGAGGCGCTCACGGGCAGCCATCCTGATCCGGGAAGGCAGTGCTTAGGCGAGTGAATCGTGTCGCCGGTCCGCTGGCTCGGGAAGTAGGCCAGAAAGAGGTCAATATTCGCCGACGTACCTGGATCGCGGTAGAGCCGCTCCAGAAAATCTCCCGGCCCGAGCACGCTGAGGTCTTCGGCGGGGATGGTGAGCGTCGAGCCGTCCCAGGCGCCAATCTGCGCGGGAAACTCAGCCAGCTTGCGGTGGAGCGGAAGAATCTCGGCATGCGAATGCGAATGCAGAACGAAGACGGCCAGCAGCAAGAGTGCTACGGGAAATACCCCTCGGACCCAGGAGTGTTTTCTCATGTCGCGGTCCTCCCGCTGAGCGGCACGGGCTTGCGGCTGAACAGATCGAAAAGTCCCCGCAGAATTCGGTGCATCACGAAGAGCGCGAGGAGAGAGACTACGAAGATCACCCAGCCGGAGAATTCATGAAAAAACCCCTGCGCCCTCGCCGGATCCCAGTAAAGCCCCGTCAGGCCGGTACCCATAATACGCAGCCCATTGGCGAGCACGGCGATCGGAACGGCGGCAACGGCCAGCAGCACGCGGATGCTGTTCCGCGATTCAAGCAGGTAGCCGTAAATGATCGCGAGCGTGCACAGCGAGATCAGCGAGCGAATGCCGCTGCAAGCCTCCACCACCTCCAGCGACATGTTCGGTAATTGGAGCACGTTCCCGTTTTGAAGCACCGGGACATTAAACACCCGCAGGAACCAAGTGGCAAGATCGGAGGCAAGGAACTGCAGGGGGATGGTCGCCAGATTCATGACGAGCGTCGGCGGCGGCACCATCAGGAACAGGAAAGCCCATGGGAAAATTACGGCGCGGAAGAACCTCCAGCCCTTGAAGTAAATCACGAGCCCCGCCAGCAGGAAGATGAACGACGTTCGGGAAAGGTACAGCTCGGCGCCCAGCACTCCGAAAGTGAGAAGCGCCAGCGATCCAGCGATGATCACAAGGCCAGAGGAAGAAGGCTGAGCCTTGAGCGTCGCAAGGCGCTTGCGCTCCTTCCAGACGAGAAAGGCGGAGAAGGCGGGTACGAAGAAGCCGTGTGAATAATTGGGATCATTCCACCACTGGTCGACCAGGTGGTGGAAGATTCCGAGGTAGAGATATGCGATCAGGATAGCGAGGACCACGCCCGGCCAGACCCACGCGGCGACTCCCGCGCGAGCAGGAGCGGCATCCAGCGCTTGCTCGCTCACCCCGTTCAACTCAAAATCCTTGGTGCCGAGCTCCGGCTCGTTCACTGGAATCGCACCTTTCCCGCAGCCATTCACTTACGTCTTGCCTTTGTGGGAGAGATGATCAAGACTCGGCGTGTAGCGCTGTCCAACCGTGACCGGAGCCGCGGCCGACCCCCTCCCCCAATTTCCAGCGAGTTATCGCATTCTATTTTCAAGACCGCGGTCGGGCGCGCATCGCCAACTCAGGCTACAAGCCCCGCTCAGGTTAGCGATGCGGGACAGGAGAGCCGGCCATGCTACAAGCGCTTCGATCCCGCGCTATTCATTCGGACGTGATCTGAGGTTTCGCCATCCGGCGCTCGCCCCCGCGATCGCCGAAGCTGCGCCCGGCGTGAAGAAGACCCTCGGCCCTGCCGACAGGGGCTTACCACCAAAAATACCATAAGCGAAGCGAGTTTGCCATTGGCCGTTTATCCCAGTTATCTCGGTGATGCCAAACTGCTTGTGTAAAAGCTCGCAGGATGCGTTTCGCGAATGCTCGTGGTCGCGGGTAAAACCTGGCGCTACAAGTGCGTCTAAACCAAGCATTTTCAATCGCTTATCGAAGTCCGTTCATTTTGGCGCTTAAAAACCACTTTTAAGGGGGAGTTCGTTCCTATTCGTTTTTCTAGTGATTGTTTGTTTTCAGCAAGTTAGCGGTATCGCAAAACCCACAAAACATTCTCCTTGCGGCATTTTTGCGATCATCGCCTCCAATTGGCCGCCGCAGCCCCGCGCTGGCGGGGCGCGCCGGCGCTTTCAGCGCGAAGTCTGCGCGAATCGGTGAGGGATTCAGAACAATTCTCCTTGCGTCGATTTTAGATTACCTTCCCAGTGTCGCTGACGGAGGGTTCTACTCCGCTCCTTCCGTTAACTTTATGGTAAACAAAGAGAATGGAATTGTCAATCCACTCGCCGGATGCAGCAGCACTGCGAAGCGGGACACCCCGGCGGCGCGGGCTTTCAGACCGCAGAGGGAGCGGCGAGAGTCTGCCCTGCGCGGAGCGAAGGGAGGCCGCGTTCCCGGAATGCTTCCACGAGAGCTGAGGGTGAGCGGGAACGCTGCAACGAAACCAAGGCTTCGAGTGTTACTTCACGCCGACCGGCTCAGTGAAGGCCCCATCGCCGGCGGAATCCCACACCGCGAATCGCACCCACTTCTTGTCGGCGGCACTGAAGGGGATTCGAAATTCATGATTTCCGAAGGGAGGCAGCGTATCGGCGGCGATGATTTGCGAGTGGGTGCTATGGCCGTCGCCCCACACCAGCTCGGCGAAGTCGAGCGGGAAGGTCCACTCGACACTGGCCGCATAAACGCGATGGGGTCCTGATCCCTCAACGCCCCAGTTGTGGAAAAGAACCTCGCCTGTGGTCACAAAGAAGTTACCGGATTGCAGGGCCTGCACCACAGAACTCCAGCCCTCATTAAACGCAGGGACGCGGTCGAGCCTGAGGTAATTGACGGCGAGCTGGGGATAAGTCTCATCGCTCGGGTATTTCTGATACGTGTCCCCCTCCGCGATGATGTATTTCGGCTGTGGCGCCCAGTTGCTCATATCATCCAGCAGGCCAAAGCAGCGCTTTTCGCAAAGCCGCTTCTCCGAGAGATCGACGGGCAGCGACTCCCACGACCCTCCGATAAAACGGTTGCTGAGAAAATAGTCCTTGTGCCGGATCGCGTCCGGATAACCCGCCGAGCTCTTGGTGCGGGGGTGAGCCTGCCACACCACGCCTTGCTCACGCTCCAGCAATTCCACCACGTCCGCCGCCGAACCCACGTGATAGACCTTGCCGTACTGCGGACTATTCTCTATAAATGATTGATCGGCAGGCCGCGGCACGGCATGAGTCCAAAAAACGGGCCGCGGCAGAAGCATGATGTAGTGGCCTCCCAGGAAGACATTCGGCTCCTCGCCCGGGATGATGAGGAAGTTATGGTCGGAAAACAGCTGGCTGCCTTCAAAATAAACTTTCTGCTCCTTCAGCCTTAGCGGGCCAGGGTCATTGGGATGCGAGTCCGAATGGAAATCCGCGAGGTTGATAATGTTCACCCCCAAGGCACGGAACACCTGGACCCAGGGTGGACGATAATCGATCGTGCCGCGGTCGCTGAGCATTTCGTTGAAATGCAGGTGAAAATGGCTGACGAAGACCTTAAAGCCTGGCAGCGGCTTAAACGTGTCGTTATGCGTATAGGCCATCACCGCGCGCTGCGTGGCCCGCGTGCCCTCGGGACTCAGGTAGAAATACACTACCATGCGCTGCCAGGTTCCCGGCGGGGCATTGTACAACGCAAAGTTGCCGGTCTGATTCCGCGATTCCCTGACCCGCCGCTCCCAAACCGGCTGCGTGACGCCATAAGGAGGATATCCCTCGCCGTGATCGGGCTGGTGCACGCCTACGGCGAAGGAAGTATCGCCGTCCTTCCGGTAGTACACGTAACCAAGATTCACTTCGTTTTCGCGCGCGAAGAAAAACTTGTGCGGCGGCGGAAAAAAGGCCAGCGAGCCGGCGCCCGCGTCAACAATCGCCAGGCGGTTGCGCGCGCGAAGTCCGACGGAATCCGTGTTCACCGCGCCGCCGAAATCGTACTCCTGCCATGCGCGCGCCGTATCGCGCCACACCACCCGCCTGTCATTTTCAGTGGAGAAGCCCTTCAACCCGGCAGAATATTTGTAAGCCACCCACGGCAGCTGGGTTTCGGCAATCACTTCCTGCCGCAGCAGATTCGAGCCGCGGTAGACGGTGAATTGGAGGCGCCCGGAGAAGATGCCCATCTGTACGCCGGGAAAGGAAATTTCCAGGCGCGCTCCTTCCGTCTTAACGCCGCAGCCCTGCGCGTGGTAGCTGGCCCACGCGCGATGGATTTCCTCCGGCTTGCGAGGCATGTCGGTGGAGCGGTCCGTATGGCCAGGCGTCCACGGCACGCTGAGAGGCGCATCCCAGAAGGCGTTCCACCGGTTTGCGTCGATCAGTGCGGGAGTGAGAGCGCCGTAGAGATGTTCCAGTGAATGGGCTTGCGCTTGCGCCAGGCGGCGCAGGCCGCTTGTGACATGAAATTCCGGAATCAGATTTTGCCCGAGGACGATCCACCCGCCTCCGGGCTGCCGTGCGGCGAGCTCCCTGATGACTGGCGTGCCGCCGCGGAGCGTGAAATCGGCGCGCAACTTCTCGTTGCGCTCGCCCTGCCAGGTAACATCGAGCGCCGCGCCGTGCACTTCGGCCGCGAGCCCTTCGGCGGGCTTGTAATCCTGGAGATTGCAATTGAGCGCCTGTCCCGCTGCCAGCCCGCAGCCCAGCGTTACACACCACAACAGCGTCCAAACCTTCAGCATTTCACTCTCCTGTTACGTCGCCACGAGCGAATTCGGGCGGACAGAATCGGCCCGATACCGCTCGATGATTTCCGAATGAACTGCAATTTCTACAGCGTCAACACGGTTCGCACGATGTAGGCGCTCCCGGAACTTTCGCCGATGAACGACAACGGCGCGCGGCCCCGGTGATGGTGCTGCTCTTCTCAGGTCCCGACCCTCAGCGCTCCTGTGGGGTCAGGGCCTGTGCCCGTTTCACCCAGGCGGGGTAGACGAGTTGGTTCTTCGTCCGATCCCATTCCCGGAGGGAAAAAACGCTCAGTTCATTCCGAGGCATGGCCGGAATGTTGTCGCCTAGCGCCAGCGTGCCGCCCACGCGGATTTCAGTCGCGTAGGATGGCTGAATAAAGACGTTATGCGCTCGCGCCCAGACGCTGATGTGGGTCACCGGCATGCGCTCGATCTCGGCCACAGTCCAATTAGGAAACTGCAGGTGCTCCTGGAGCCAGATGGCCACAGGCTTGGTCACGAACCAGGGCCGGTGACCACCAGTAGGGGAGAACTCAAATTCAAATACGCCGTTTGCGCCGCCGTGCAGTTTGGCCGCACGCCTTTGCAAATCCTCGAAAAAGGTTCGACCATGCGTGGGTATTTGGACAACCCGATCGTCGAGACCGTTATACACAAGGGTAGAAGCATGCGATGCCTGAAGCGCGTAAATCACCGCCGGGCGGTCGCCCAGAAACATCAGAGACCGGTAGGGAATCCCCTCGCACATTTGATGGCTTGAATCCCATTTGCCGCCGGGCCAGTCGAGGTCCCCGCCGCCCACGGCCACGCACTCGTGGAGACGCGTATCCACTGCGCAGGCCAAACTCACCACAAATGAGCCCAGCGAATACCCCACCGCGCCGATACGGTTCGCATCTACCATGGGTTGCTGGCGCAGGAAGCTGACGCCTTGCAGAAGGTCCGTCATCATCAGACCGGCGAGGCGTCTAGCCATTTCCTTCGGCGGAATCCATTGGTCGTGCTCGCGCGTGTCGGATTTGTGGTCGATGTTGCGCTCGCCTTCGCCCGCCGGGTCATAGGTGAGCACGACAGCACCGGCACGCGCGTAGAGGATGCCGGTATAAAATGCGTACCAACTGTACTTGTCTCCCCCGTGGCCGTTGATCACTACAATTCCAGGGATTTTTCCGGGTGGCATCGGCTTGGGGAAGTAGGCAATCGCCGGCACGAGCATTCCAAACTCCGTGTGGTAGGTCACACGCTCCGCCGTGACGCCTGGAGCGGGCTCGAAACGGCTGTGCACAATGGCGCCGATTTTTGGGAGGGGACTCGGAACGAAGAAGGTCCGCTCGATCTGGGAGCGGTACGCATTTTCCTGGGCTGGGGTAAGCGATCTGGGTTGGCCGACTAGTGGCACAAACAAACAGCAAGCAAGTATCGCGATTTTCATAAGATTTCTCCTGGTCCTAGATCGGATGCACCACGGATTGGAGATCGACCGCACGAGTTGCCCGAAGTTTTGGGGGAACCAGTTCCGGATACTGATGATGGCCGCCGCCTACGTGTTGATGCGAGGTCTGCGGCTACAGGCGGCGCAAACCAATTGCGTACGGGCCCAGGTTGGGGTTCTACGCGAGCGGTGCTGAAGCTGAAGGCCCGGATCGTGGTGCCGGTGCGGCGCGTGGTGATTCATCTTCCCGCCTCGTTTCCGTTTACGGAGCAGCTTCCGGGTCATCTCACCCGTCAGCCATTTTCTCTAAAAGTAGTACTTCAGCGCGAACTGCAAAATACGGGGGTTCCCCACGCTGAGAACTTTTCCAAACGTTGAGGACTTGAGAGTGTTGACCGGATTATTGAAGTTTACCTGGTTAGTCGAGTTAAAGAACTCAAAGCGTAGCTCCAGCCGCTGACCCTCTCGGATGAGGAAGAACCGGCTTACGTCTGCATCCACGTCAAAGAAGCCGGGCCCCATGAGCGAATTGTCCCCTGCGTTGCCGTATGTTCCCGGGGCATTTTGAACGAAGCTGGATGCGTTTAGCCACCGTAAGGTGTCGGCGTTCTTGACGTAGGGGTTCCCAACCACATCCGGACGGTCTTGTCCCACACCCGTCAGGGA
>JBOGJW010000182.1:0-5251 GCA_050745245.1 Terriglobia bacterium
CTGTTTTTCCCGAGAAGAGGGAATGACTGTAAATGGCGTTTGGTTGCGGCCGCAAGGTCGCGCTGCGCTACCCGTGAATCTGCCGCCGGAATAAGACTTGCACTCCCGATCGCCACTGCTGATTGACTCCCGCCTGAAAGACCTCGATGGAAGGGTGTAAGTAGCGGACGATTTTCTGCGTGGTGGAGTGAAAGCGAAAGGCAGGCGAGACGAGGTAGAGGACCGGCGGCGCGCTGGAAAGCTCGATGCCCGGGAAATAGCCGAACTGGCGGAACTGATCGCGAGCCTTCAGCCACTTCACGCGCAGCCAGTAGTCGAGCGCCTGCAAGGGCAGCCCGATCTCCTCGACGAGCTTTAATTCAATCACCGCCAGGCGACCATCGGTGCGCACGCCCAGGATGTCGATGACGCCTCGGTCGCCGGCGGCGAACGCCGGCACCTGGGGATGCACATGTCCGGCGCGAAGAGCGGGATCGAGCCGGGTGATGTCGCGGACCAGGAGGCTTTCGAGCCAGCGCTCAGGCTGCATCCGGTAGAGCTCGTGGCAGGGCTCGGGCCCATGCGCGCTGCGCAGCCGGATCGCCTCGCGCATGAAGTCTTCGAACTTGCGGTGTTCCGCCGGCCTGTACTTCCGCCGCTGGTGTTCGAGGCCCCAGGTAAGTTGCGGCGTAATCCGACCGCTCGCGCGGCCTACTTCCAGCCCCAGAATCCGCAATGAGACTCCGCCGTCGGGAGCGCCGGGCGCCTGCTCGATCTGCGGAAGCATGTCGCTGAAAACTCGTCGCAGAAGCTCCTCGCGACGCGAATCGCCAAGGCCCGGCTGGAAGCGCGGCGTCAGGCGGGTTTCCACGTTTCCAAAATCACGAAGGTCGATTACACGCCACGCGCCGCTCGCCGGCGGCAGCTCAAAGACTTCGATCCGCACCGCGGCCGGATCGAGGCAAGATGCGCGATGCGCGTTGAGCGGAATGGCCGAGGCGGGCAGGAACAACCGCAGCCCGGTCACGGCGGTCGTGGTCTCCTTTTGGCGCAGCCAGTCGAGCCAGTTCAGACCATAGGCGAGCGCCGATTCCGATGCAGCGGAATCCGCCTCGCCGCTCAAAGCGAGAAATGCCCAGCCGGCACGGTTTCGCGCCGCCAAGCCGCGCGTGTACCAAGCCGAGAAGGAACACTCGCGATCCGTACGGTTGCTCACATTTTGCAGCCGCCAGCCGGGAAATTGCTGCTGCAAGGATGCGAGAAACTCCCGGTGCGAGCGCAACCGCGACTCTTCCCCGGATTCCGCGGCGCTCGCGAAGGCTTCGCGCAGCTCAAGAGTGATGGTTTCGCGGCCTCCGGGTTTGCGCACGAACAGCCCGAGCCGGCCGGTGCTGCGGTAGGCAATGCTCTCGATGCGCCAGGCCAGCGAGCGGCCCGGCGACCAGACCTCGAACATCAACTTGCCAAATTCGACGGCGAGCCGCCACTCGTGGCCCGCGAGGACCGCGACCTTGGCATCACCCTCGATCAGGACGAGGTCGCTCGCGGCTCGGATGAACTGGTCGGCTTCCCTTCGGACATTTTCGAGCAAAGAAGGATCAGGTTGCGACATCGCCATCTGCGCCTTTGCCATTATAATGGCAGCTTGCTCGCAAGCCTTGCCGCCGGAATTTGCGCTCGGCGCTCTCGATCAGAGGGCATGGATCGCGAGTGCCTGTCATTCTGAGCGCAGCGAAGAATCCCCGTATTTCGCTCGGGGTAAACTCCGCGAAGGATCTCAGCATGTTCAACAAATACAGGGATGCTTCGCTGCGCTCAGCATGACATAGTCGAAATTTTCACACCTACTCACACCCGGAGATCGCTTGAATGATACCGCGTTATACGCGCCCTGAGATGGGCGGCATCTGGAGCGACGAAAACCGATTTCAGAAATGGCTCGAGGTTGAGATCGCCACAGCCGAGGCCGAGGCGGAAGCCGGCATGATCCCGGCGAGGGCCGCGCGGGCGATTCGCCGCAAAGGCCGTTTCGAAGTAAAAAGAATCCGCGAGATCGAGAGCCGCGTGAAGCACGACGTGATTGCCTTCACCACCGACGTCGCCTCCCGCGTCGGCCCCGACGGCCGGTACCTGCACTTCGGACTCACGTCCAATGACGTGGTGGATACGGCGCAGGCGCTGCTGATCCGCGAAGCCTCGGAGTTGCTCCTCGCGGGCCTGGATCGACTGGGCGGAGCGCTGAAGGCTCGGGCCTTTGAGTTCAAGGACACTCCAATGGCTGGCCGCACGCACGGGGTTCATGCCGAGCCGATTACGTTTGGCCTCAAGTTCGCGAACTGGTACGCGGAGAGCCAGCGCAACCGCGAGCGCCTGGCGTATGCGGCCGAAGAGATGAGAGTGGGAAAGCTCTCGGGCGCCGTGGGCGTCTACGCACACATCAGTCCCGCGCTGGAAAGAAAGATCTGCGCGCGGCTAGGACTGAGGCCGGTGCGAGTGGCCACGCAGGTGATCTCGCGCGACCGGCACGCGTTCTACCTCTGCACGCTCGCCGTAATTTCCGCCTCGCTGGAGAAAATCGCTCTCGAGGTCCGGGGGTTGCAACGCACGGAGGTGCGCGAAGCGGAGGAGTTCTTCGCCGCAGAGCAGAAGGGCTCCTCCGCCATGCCTCACAAGCGGAACCCGGTGACGGCCGAGCAAATCTGCGGCCTGGCGCGCGTGGTGCGCGCCAACGCCCAGGCGGCGCTCGAAGACGTGGCTCTCTGGCACGAGCGGGACATCTCCCATTCTTCGGTTGAGCGCATCATCCTGCCCGATTCAACCATCCTTCTCGATTACCTTCTGGATAAAACGGCCACGCTTGTAGAAAGACTGCTCGTTTACCCCGAACGGATGCAAGCCAACCTTGCCTCGCTCAAAGGCCTCATGTTTTCCGGCCAGCTTCTGCTGGATCTCGCGGCGAAGGGTGTGGCGCGGGAAGAAGCATATCGATGGGTGCAGCGCAACGCTATGCGGGCCTGGGAGACGGGTGAGAATTTTCGCGCGCTCATCGAGCAGGACGCCGAGATCAGCCGCCGTCTTTCGCCGCGCGAGATCGCGCGCGCCTTCTCGCTCCAGCGCCAGCTCCGGTACGTAAATTCCATTTTCCGGCACGTCTTTGGCCGATAGAGTCGGTGTGATAACTGCGGTTTTGCGCGGTAGCGCACTGTCCCTTCTCCCGCGCTACGGGATCAGGGCAGGCTCTCAGCACCGCGAATCGCCGGTGGGGACAGTCGTCGTGTCGCCGATCGCCGAAAAAAAAGAGTCTCGCTCGTCTCAGCCGTCTCCACCGGCTGCGCGGAAAAGACTACGATTGAGCGGTGCTGGGGACAGCGCCGCCGCGTCCACTGCGCTGTCCGGCAAGCGGCTGCGCAGGGCGGCACGCGAGCGCGATTGCGGCCAGCTCAACATTTTTTTAATGGCAGCAACTACGATTTTTTATTTGCATCTAAACGAGTGTAGTGGATAGGATAACCACTACGGGGCCGGAAGCAGGAAAGCGCCCGATCCTGGCCGCCGCGAGGCGCGCGCCCGCAGCGGTGGGAGTGGTGATGGCTTTCATTCGCAAGCGAGGCAATGCGTATTACTTGGTCCATAACGTGCGGCGCGAAGGGCGCGTCCAGCAGCTTCATCTCGCGCGGCTGGGAAACCATCCGCGCATCAGCGACGACGTGGTGCAAGGAGTCACCGCAAAACACCCCTTCGTCCGAATTGACTGGGACGGAGTACGGCAAAAGGCCTCACGCGAGAACGTGCGGCCGGTTGAGAACGATTCGGAATTCTTGCGGCAGCTCATTAGTGACGTGCGAAACGTCCATCTGAATTTGGCCGATCTGCACATGCCCTTGCTCGAGCTTACGCGGGAGCGCGAATTGCGAAGCCAGCTTCTGACCGAGCTCAAGCTCTTGCGGGGAGCGCTCGACGTGAAGCTGAGCGCTCCCCGCAAGAGGGATCTCGTTGACACCCGAGAGAGGTCTTATCGAGGAAGCATATGAACTCAACCTTAACCGTTCTTGATCCGACAAGGCGCAGCCCGGAGGCGCGGGATTTTGAAAACGCCCTGCGCAAGCGGGTGATCGGGCAGGATCGCGCCATCCGGCAGCTCGCTCGCGCCTATCAGGTACACTTGGCGGGGCTTGGCGCGCCCGGGCGGCCGGTGCTGAATCTCCTGCTCCTGGGGCCTACCGGCTCCGGCAAGACCCGCCTCGTTGAGGCCACTTCCGAGGTGCTCTTCGGCACTCCCAAGGCGGTGGTGAAGATCGACTGCGCGGAGTTCCAGCACAGCCACGAAATCGCAAAGCTCATCGGCTCGCCGCCCGGATACCTGGGCCACCGCGAGACTCAGCCGCTGCTCACCCAGGAAGTTTTGGACGAATATCACAGCGATACCCGCAAGCTCTCGCTGGTGCTGTTCGACGAAATCGAGAAGGCGAGCGATGCCCTCTGGCAACTGCTGCTGGGCATCCTTGACAAGGCGACGCTCACGCTCGGCGATAACCGCCACGTGGACTTTTCACGCTCGATGATCTTTATGACCTCGAACCTCGGCTCGCAGGAGATGAACAGGCTGATGGCGGGAGGGATGGGGTTTTCCACGGAGACCGAGCGGGATGGCGCCGAGCTCGATCAGAAGATTTACCGTACCGCGAGCGAGGCGGCGCGCCGCAAGTTCTCGCCGGAATTCATGAACCGGATCGATCGCGTCATCGTGTTCCGCACGCTTCAGGCGGCGCACCTGAAACAGATTCTCGACATCGAGCTCGAGCGCGTGCAGGAGCGCGTAATGTCCTCCGCCGCGGAGCGGAAATTCGTTTTCCGGTGCACCCCAAAAGCGCGCGACTTTCTGCTGCGCGAGGGAACCAACACCCAGTACGGTGCGCGCCACCTGAAGCGCGCCATCGAGCGCCACGTCGTATTCCCGCTCTCGAACCTCGTTGCGACCGGCCAAATCACGCTCGGAGACTTTATTACCGTGGACTACGAGCCGGCCATCAAGCGCCTGACGTTCCTGAAGCAGGAGCAAGGCGCCCTGGTGCATTCGGCCGAGGAAGAGCGCGCCCGCGCGATGGCGCTCCTGCCCGTCTCCTGCGAAAGAGCTGCCGCCGGCACCGCCCTCGCCCGGAGGGCGAATTAGGGTTCGGCTTTGGCCCGCAGAGGGCAGCGGGGACTACGCAAGCCGCCGAATGCGCATTGCGCCCAGCAGCCCTGCCAGTAGACCCGTTGCCATCATCACAAA
>JBOGJW010000183.1:0-5337 GCA_050745245.1 Terriglobia bacterium
CACAATGGGCGTTACCATGCTTCGTGACGAGCTTAAACGCATTCAAATGGCGATTACCGAAGGGAGCACAACGCCGTGAACTTCTTCAATATTCTTGATATCAGCTCATCCGCGCTTAAGGCCGAGAGGGAGCGCGCCGAAGTGGCCGCGAGCAATCTTGCCAACGCCGAGACCAGCCACACGGCCGAAGGCGGGCCTTACCGCCGCCAGCTTGTGGTGTTTGGACCGCAGCGCATTGGCCAGGCGAGTTTCGCGGATTCGCTCGACCGTGTCAGCGAGATGCACGCGCGCGGCGTGCAGGTGGAGCGCGTTGTCGATGACAGCGCCCCTCCCATCCGCCGCAGCGAGCCCGGCAACCCCTATGCGGACGCTCAAGGGTACGTCTACTACCCGAATATCAACCCGGTGCAGGAAATGGCGGACCTGATGAGCGCGTCGCGCTCTTACCAGCTTAACGTCTCCGCCGTCCAGACCACTAAGGCCATGATCCAGGAATCGTTCCAGATTCTGCTGGGGTGATCCACGGTTTAGGAGCGGGTAGCGCAGCGCGGCCTTGCGGCCGCAACCATAGAACGGATCTCCCAAGAAAAGCACGTCCTTCGCTGCGTTCAGAATGACAAGGCCGGAAGGTTTTTCAGCAACCTGAACACGAGGAAACGACATGAACACCATCTCGGGAATGCCTCCAATCGATCCGGCGCTGTTTCAATCGCCCGCTACGGCGCCTAACGCGGCGCAGCAAGGCGGAGGTGGGTTCCTCGATACGCTGAAGGAGACGCTCGGGCAAGCGCAGCAGATGCAGACCGATGCCGACCAGAAGGTTTCCACGCTGATGAGCGGCAAGGGCGGGGAGGACGTGCAGTCCGTGCTGCTCGCGCTTGAGAAGTCGGACCTTTCGTTCCAGCTCGTGATGCAAGCGCGTAACAAGATTGTGCAGGCCTACCAGGAAATCTCGAATCTGCAATTCTAAGGGAGCGCTGTAGCGGCGACTTTACGTCGCCATCGAATAGATTCTCCGAATCCCACGTGGCGGCGTAAAGCCGCCTCTACGTGATCAACAAAATAAACGATGCCCATTGATCAAAAGCAAGCTCTGGTTCAAGTGACGAACTTCTATCGCGGTCTCCGGCCGCGCCAGCGCTACCTGCTGGCCGCGAGCGGCGTCGCCGTGATTGGCACGCTGTGGCTCTTTGTGAGCCTGCTCGGACGCGGCGGCTACACCCCGCTCTACTCCGGCCTTTCGGCGGACGACGTCCAGACGATTACGCAGCGCCTGGCTGCCGAAAATATTCCATTTCAGGTTTCGAGCGACCGCACCACGCTGAGCGTTCCGGCCGGCAAGGCCGGCAAGGTGCGCCTGCAAATGGCCGCGCAGGGGCTCCCGACGGCGGGAAGGGCCGGGTTCGAGTTGTTCGACAAGCCCGACTGGGCGGGAAGCGATTTCTACGAGAAGGTGAATTACCAGCGCGCGCTCGAAGGCGAAATCGAGCGGACCATCGAGCAGCTTGGCGACGTCCAGCAGGCGCGCGTAAACCTGGTGCTTCCGCACGATTCGCTCTTCACCGAGCAGGAGCGCCCGGCCAAGGCTTCTGTGGTGGTGAAGCTGCGCGGCGAGCGCCTCTCCGAGCAGTCGTTCCGGTCGATCACCTACTTGGTGGCGAGCGCGGTAGACGGCCTTAAGCCGGAGAACGTGACCGTTGTGGACGCGAACGGCGGCACGCCGATCGCCTACCGCGGCGGGCAGCAGCCGTGGTCGGCGGCCGGATCCAAGCTTGAGACGCAATTGGAAGAGAAGATCAACGCCATGCTGGCGCCGGTGGTGGGCACGGACCACGTCCGCAGCACCGTCACCATCGATTACGATACCGCGGCGAGCGACATCACACAGGACACTTACGATCCGAATGGCTCGGTGGTGCTCACTTCGCAGACCACTTACGAGTCCGATGGGAGCGGCGCCCCCGGCGGCGTCCCCGGAACCACCAGTAATGTTCCCCAGGGCCAGCCCGCGCCCGCGAAGGCGGCTGCCCCGGCGAAATCCAACAACGCGACCACGGCAAAGACCAACGCCGCTGCAACGCCCGCGGGCAAGTCCGCCACAGCGGCTGCCGCGCCCGCCGCGAATGCGATGACGGCGAATAATTATACCGATCTCGGCTCGGACGCGGAGAAGAGCGACAGCAAGACTTACGCCGTCAGCCACACGGTGCGGCACTCGATTCAGCCGGCGGGCAATATCCAGCGCATTTCCGCGGTGGTGCTTGTGGACGACGCCAGTGAAACCCAAGGGGCGGGAAAGCACAAGAAAATCGTCCGCCAGCCTCTGAGCGCCGCCGAGATGAGCCAGATTCAGGATATCGCCAAGGCGGCCATCGGATTTAACAGCACGCGCGGGGACCAAGTGGCCGTTGAAAATATCGCGTTCACATCGACGCCGGAGATGACCACGCCTCCTCCGACCCTGGTGCAGAAGGTGATGATGCAGGCGAATCAATTCATGGGCCTGCTGCGATACGTGGGGCTGGGGCTGCTGTTCCTGGCGATCTACCTTCTGGTGATCCGGCCGCTGATGAAGCCGCTGCTGGCATCGTTCCAGGCGGGGCCGCGCGCGATTCCGCCTTCCGGGCAGCGCGCTCTTGAGCCGGGCGCCGCGGCCGAGCTGCAAGAGGAGGAAGACCTGCGGCGCGCCATACTGAGCGCCCCGCCGGCCGAAGACAACGCCCCGACGCCGGACCAGGTGCTGGCATCGCGGCTCGCGCTCGCCGAAGGAATCCAGAAGAATCCGGAGCAGGCCAGCCGTCTGCTCGGCGATTGGCTGATTGAAGAGGAGGGCGCCTGATGGCTGAAACGGCCACGAAGATGACGGGAGCCCGCAAGGCCGCCATCCTGATGGTGCTGATGGGCGAGAAGGCCGCCAGCAGCGTGCTGCGCCACCTGCCGCAAAAGCAGGTGGAGAGGCTCATGCGCGAAGTGGCGAAGCTCGGCGCGCTCGATCCCGCTGTTTCGAAGGAAGTCCTGCGCGAGTTCACGCTAATGGAGCGCACCGGGAGCGGTTGCGCGGCAGGGAATAGCGCTTACGCCGAAAAACTGCTGGTGGAGGCGTTCGGCGAGCCGGCGGCCAAGCACCTGCTCGAACGCGCCACGCGGCCCTCCGACACCGATCCGGCCGATCCGAAAGCGCTCGAAAAGGCGGACCCTAGCCAGCTTGCGAAGGTACTCGAGAACGAAGGCCCGCAGACCATCGCCCTGGTGATTGCCCACATGGACGCCGGCCTCGGGCCGCAGTTGCTCAACCTGCTGCCGGAGAAGCTGCGCGTGCAGGTGGTGGAGCGGATGGCTCGCATGAGAACCTTCTCGCCGGAGGTGGTGGAGCGCACCATGGTGACGCTGAGGAAAAAGATGTCCTCCATGAGCACGCACCAGCAGGTCAGCTTTGGCGGCGTAAACGCCGTGGCAAAACTTTTAAAGTCGCTCGACGCAACATCCAGCAAGACGATCCTGGAATCAATTGGCTCCTCAAATCCGGACCTGGTCAGCGACATCCGCGGGCTCATGTTCACGTTCGAAGACCTTCGCGAGGTCACAGAGGCGGGCATCCGCGAGCTGATCGCTCAGGCCGACAAAAAGGCGCTGTCTCTCGCGCTCAAGGGGGCCACGCCGGAGCTTCAGGCGCACTTCTTCAAGTGCATGTCTTCGCGCGCCGTCGAGATGCTTAAGGAAGACATGGAGGCGCTGGGCCCGGTGCGCATGAGGGACGCCGTCCAGGCGCAGCAGGAGCTTACGATACTCGCTCAGAAGCTCGAAGAAGAAGGCAAATTGATGAGGAGAAGCGCAGATGGCAGCGACAGCATTCTGTGAAGCCGAAGCGGTGCACGAGGCCGTCCCGGTAACGCCGTGGGAAGTGGAGCCATTCGTCTTTGAAACGCTTCCGGATGCGGCGGCCGGCGCCGTGCCGGCTTTCACAACCGGCGGCGTATGGGAGCCTCCTATTCTTGAGCGGAGAGGCGCCTCCCCCAACAACGCTCAGCCGTCCATCGTTCGCGCCGAACAGGCGGAGACCCAGAAGAAACAGGCTTACGAGCTGGGCGTGAAAGAAGGATCAGACCGCGCCCGGGCCGAGTTCCAGAAGGGGCTTGATGAAGCTCGCTCCCGCATCGTTTCGGTTCTTGAAGAATTCTCCCAGCAGCGCGAGGCCTACTTCCGCGAGGTGGAAAGCGAAGTGGTGAGCCTGGCGCTCTCGATCGCGCGCAAGGTCCTTCATCGCGAGGCCCAGGTGGACCCGCTGTTCCTCGGCGGCGCAGTGCGCGTGAGCCTGGAAAAAATTGGCGGCGCTACTCGTGTCACGCTGCGCGTTGCTCCCGCTCATCTCGCCCGCTGGCAGGAATTCATCGCCTCGCAGGGGCACATCAATCCCGCGCCCCAGGTGGTGGCGGACGGCTCGCTCCGCGAAACCGACTGCTTGCTTGAGACGGAGCTCGGTACAACGCCCCTTTCACTCGACACTCAGCTTAAAGAGATCGAGCAGGGATTTCTGGATTTGCTGGCGGTGCGCAAATAATTCTGAAGTATGAATTCTGAATAATGATTATCATGCTTAGTCCGGCGGATCACGACGCGCGCACTGCACAACGGCAAAACCTGTCCCCGTCATTCCCGCGGAAGCGGGAATCCAGGTCTGCGCCTCAAACTGGACCCCCGCTTTCGCGGGGGTGACAGAAGTGTCACACGGAACGGGCGCGGGAAAGGCTGCCGGACCAATGATAATCATGTTCCGAATTTCTGAATTGGGAATTCTGAATTATGAATGGTACATTCGCTTTTGAATTAAAGCGGGGTGCTAAACGCTGATTGCAGATCGCTGAGTGCTGAATGAAACCCTCATCCCATCTCTCTCCCTATTTCCGCCAGCTTGAAAATCGCGCCACTTCACGCTGGTGGGGCCGCGTGACCAAGGCGACAGGCTTCCTGATCGAGTCTCAGGGGCCGTTCTGTTCGGTGGGAGAATGCTGCGAGATTGTTGACCGCTCCGGGGCCTCCTACCTCGGCGAAATTGTCGGCTTCAACGGCTCCAGCGTGCTTTCCATGCCGCTCGACCGGCCGGGCGGAATCGGATATGGCGACCGCATCGCTACGTGGGGCGAGAAGCCCACGGTGCGGGTAAGTGATGACCTTCTCGGGCGCGTGATCAGCGCCACGGGCGACCCGCTGGACTCGATACCGCCCTATCGCGCCAACGATCGCTGGCCGCTGCACTTTGTTCCACCGCAGCCGCTCGAGCGGGAGCCCATCCGCGAGCCCCTGGGCTGCGGCATCCGCGCCATCGACGGGTTCCTTACC
>JBOGJW010000184.1:0-8577 GCA_050745245.1 Terriglobia bacterium
TCGCCTGCTCGACCCGGCCCGCATGACCGGAGCGAAACGAAGCGTGAGAAGGTAGCGCCGGCGTCTCGCCGGTGTTGAATTTCCCACACGCCGCCACAGCCTGCCCTGATCCCGCAGCGCGGGAGAAGGGATGGCGACGCCTCGCAGAGCCGCTCACGGTCTTAGTACGACTTTGACTTGGCGGGTGTCCGGCTGGGCAAGGTCTTCGAAAACCCTTTGCCCGTCCGCAAGCTGGGCCTCGCTGATCCAGCTTTTATACTCGATCCGGCCGCCGGCAAGCCAGTCAATTGCGCGCCGGAAGTGGTCGCGCCCGTAGCCGTAAATTCCGGCGAAGCGGATCTCGCGCCGGATCAAATCCACGCAGTCGACCGCGGTTTCCGCTTCACCCATGCCGGCGAGCCCCACGAGGCCTCCGGGAGCGACCAGTTGGATAGCCAGGCGCCGGCTGGCGGCAAATCCGGCGGCGTCCAGGGCGGCGGAACATCCATCTTTGCCGAAGAACGACTGGAGCTCGGCGAGCGCGCCGGGTGCCCGCGGGTCAACCGCAAGATCGGCGCCGCGCGTGCGGGCGAGAGCGGCGCGGCGGGGATTGACTTCCGCCACCGCGATGCGCGGAAAAAGCCGCACGCCCTCTACGCTCAATTGGCGCGCCACCTGGAGCATCAGCAAGCCGATGGCGCCCGCGCCGAGAATGGCAATCGCTCCCGTGTCGCGCCGCGCGTATTCCACAAAGTGCAGGGCGTTGGCGAGCGGCTCGACCAGCGCGCCGGCCACGCCGTCCATCGATTCAGGGAGGGGATACAAGTTCGCCGCCGGAGCCTTGAGGAACTCGGCGAGGCCGCCCGGAGCGTGCATGCCTAGGATTTGGCGGCTCGCGCAAAGGCGGTCGCGATCATCCCGGCAATAGCGGCACTCGCCGCAGCCAGTAACAGGATAGATCGCCACAGCCTCGCGCGCGCGTACTCTTCTATCGCCGTGAATTTCCTCCACGACGCCCGCTATTTCGTGCCCCAGCACCAGCGGCGGTACGCGGCCGCGGCTCTTTCCAAGCCAGCCGTGGACGTCTGATCCGCACACGCCGACCGCACTTACCCGCACGAGCGCTTCGCCAGCGCCCGGTTTTGGCCGGGGCCAATCGATCCATTCGAGTTTTCGTGTCGCGGTGTAGACGAGGGCTTTCATGTTGCTCCGCTTGGATCACGCGCTGGGCGCCACGAACGCGTCAGCGAGCCGCTGCAGCATGGGATAAAGCTGCTCGACCTGCGCCCGAGTTTCTTCCAGCGTGCCCGAGCAGTCGATGACGAGGTGAGCCCTGCGGCGCTTTTCTTCCGCCGGCATCTGCGCCGCGATGCGCGCCTGTGCGCCTGATCGCGAGCCGCCCAGCTTCGCCGCGAGGCGCTCCGCCTGCTGTTCCGGGCGGCACCACGCCGCGAGAATTCTCGTGAAGAAGCCTTCCACGCCGGCTTCGTAAATCAACGCGGCCTCCACCAGAATCACCGCATCCGGTTGCGCCCGGTGGATCGCGCAGGCGATTTCCTCCTGCCGCGCGATGATCGAGGGGTGCAGAATGGCGTTAAGCCGGAGCCGCTTGGCGGGATCCGCAAACACGATCGCACCGAGCCGCCGCCGGTCGATTTCACCTGAGGCGTCGAGCACCTGCGGCCCGAACTCTCTGACGATTTCGGCGTACTCCGCGCCGCGCGCCCGCAGCAGATCGTGGGCGACCCCGTCGGCGGAAATCAGGGAGGCGCCAAGGTTCGCAAAGTAGCCCGCCACGGTACTCTTGCCGCAGGCGACCCCTCCCGTCAAGCCGAACAGAGCGAAGTCTCGGGCCATTGGATGCGACGGGCTAGAAAGGCCTTTCAGCACGCCGCGCGCGCGCCGCGTGAACCGTGTTCACCATAAGCATGGCGATGGTGAGCGGCCCTACGCCGCCAGGCACCGGCGTGTAGGCGCCGGCTTTCTCGCGCACGTCTTCCGGCTGCACGTCGCCGCTCAGCACCGAGCCTTTGGCCTGCAAGCGCGCCAGCGCGGCGGCGGGCTCGTGAAAAATGGCCTTCACTTCGGCGGGCGTGGTGAGCCGATTAATTCCCACGTCAATCACCGTTGCCCCAGGCTTGATGTGCTCTGCCGTGAGTGCGCCGGGCTTGCCCATTGCGGCAATCAGAATATCAGCCTCGCGGGTGACCAGCGGCAGATCGCGCGTGCGCGAATGGCAGATCGTCACCGTGGCGTCCCTGTGAAGCAGCAGCATGGCTACGGGTTTTCCCACTGTGTCGCTGCGGCCTGCCACCACGGCGCGCGCGCCGCGAATGGGAATCCCGCTGCGCTCGAGAATCTGAATAATGCCGGCCGGAGTGCATGGCACGGCGCCGGGCCGCCCGCTCACCAGGTTGCCGACGTTGACGGGATGAAATCCATCCACATCCTTGGCAGGATCGACAGCCAGCAAGATCTCCTTCGCATCCATCGCGGGGGGCAGCGGAAGCTGAACCAGGATGCCGTCAATTTCGTCACGCGCGTTCAGGCTGCGGATGAGGCCTAGCAGCTCCTCGGCGGCGGCTGTCGCGGGCAACTCGATTTTTTCGCTGAAGATTCCCAGCGACTGGCACGCCTTGACCTTGTTGCGAACGTAGATCTGCGAGGCGGGATTCTCGCCCACCAGCACGGCGGCAAGCCCCGGAGTGATGCCGCGCGACTTCAGGTCCGCGATCTCCTGCCCGAGCCCCTCCAGGATTGAGGCCGCGATCTCGTTACCGTTCAAAATGCGCGCTGTCACGCAGGGTTTTGCCTCTCACACGCAGAACGAATTTGGAGCGAGTAAAAAACGATCCTGGCGGCTCGCGACGCGAGGAGCGCCGCTCGACGAAGTGAGCCGGCTGGGACTCGAACCCAGAACCCCTGCCTTAAAAGGGCAGTGCTCTACCATTGAGCTACCGGCCCGCGCGTTGAAAACGATTGGCCTCGCAAGCTTTTCTCGGAAGCGTTCAGGATAACATGGCGGATTCAGATTCGCTTGAACGCCTTCTGGATATCTCTCAGCGAATACCGCAGCAGCACGGGCCGCCCGTGCGGGCACGTCATGGGGCAAGCGGTCTTTTCCAGCTCCCGAAGCAGCCATTGCATCTTCGACGAGTCGAGCGGCATGTTGACCTTAATGGCGCCGTGGCACGCCACCGAGGCGGCGATTTTGTGGCGCAGCAGGTCGAGCGAAAGGCTAGGCGCTTCCGCCCCCGGCCCGTCGAGTATCTCCAGCAGCAGCCGCTCGGCGTCCTCAGCCCGGATTTCCGCAGGCGCGGTCTTGACGGCAATCGTGCCCTGGCCAAACGGTTCCGCTTCAAACCCGCTGGCCGCGAGCTCATCACTCAGTTGCTGGAAGACCACTCGTTGTTCGGGCACGAGCTGTACCACAATGGGCATCAGCAGCCGCTGCGCTTCCACGCGATTTCGGCCCCTCTGGCCGAGGTGCTGTTCGAACAGGATGCGCTCGTGTGCGACATGCTGATCGATGATCCACAGGCCTTCGCGGTTCGCGGCGATGATGAAGCTGTCTTGCACCTGGCCGAGAGGCCGCAGGTCTTTCGGAAAGTCGCCGGCGCTGCTCGAAGGGGCTGATTCAGCGGTTGCATCAACTCCCGCCGTCGCCGCGCAGCGGTCTTCGCCGGCGGCCCGCGGGGCCACTGGAGCGCCTTGGTGCGACACCGCGCGGTGACCGCCCCACGCCATCGCGATCATCTCCGCGGGTGTGTCCGCGGCAGGCGGCGCCGCGAACGGCAGCGCGCCGGTTTCGGGCTCGGGCTGCGGCGCGGCGAGCGAGAATCCTCCTTGGTTCGAGCGCGCCCGTGCGAATCCGCCCGGCCACGGCGCATCCGAAGCATTAGACCTCAGGGGCGCGCGAGCTTGGTTAGCCGCCCAAGGCGCCTCATCGGCAAGTTTTTCGGCCGCCTCGGTGTCGAGAACTGACGCTGCGGCCGCCGCCCTTCGCGACGGGGGAAGGGGGAACGCGGCCACCGGGCGTGAGGCGACCAGCGCGGCGCGAATTGTGTCACGGGCAAAATCGTGAATGAATTGCGTGTGGCGGAAGCGCACTTCGGTTTTGGACGGGTGCACGTTCACGTCCACTTCCGTCGCCGGACACTCCAGAAACACCAGCGCAACCGGAAACATTCCCGAAGGAAGAATGTTGCGATAGGCCTCGGTCGTGGCGTGCAGGATTACCCGGTCTCGCACCAGCCGGCCATTGACGAAAAAATAGATCTGGTTCCGGTTCAGCCTCTGCACTTCGGGCCGCGACACGAATCCGAAGAGCCGGACGCGCGGCGGCTCGGTTTCATATTCGTCTCGGTCCTCCGGCGCGCCGAAGCCGGTTATGGCGCGCTCGGCCGGCGCGATTTCCACCAGTTGATCGAGCGTCTGGCTGCCCATCACCTGGTAGAGGCGCTCGCGAAAAGTGCTAACCGGAGAGGCGTTCAGAATCTCGTGCGTGAAAGAGAAGAGCCGGGCGGATTTTTCCGGATGTGCGAGCGCGTAGTGCGTGGCGAGGCTTGCGATGTGACCGAGCTCCGTTGATTCCGACTTCAGGAATTTGCGGCGCGCCGGGGTGTTGAAGAATAGATCACGCACTTCGATGCGCGTGCCCGCCGCGCGGGCCACCTCGCTGACGCTGAGCATTCGGCCCCCGGCAATCTCGATGCGCGTAGCCCCGCTCTCCGAGGCGTGCCGCGTTTCAAGAATCATGCGGGAAACCGAGGCGATTGAGGGCAAAGCCTCGCCCCGGAAGCCGAGCGTAGCGATTTCCAGCAGGTCCTCGGCGCTGCGGATTTTACTGGTGGCGTGCCGCTCGAAGGCAAGCAGCGCGTCATCCCGCGCCATCCCGCAGCCGTCATCTTCGACCGAAATCAGCCTTTTGCCGCCGGCCTCAACGCAGATATCAATTCGACTGGCGCCGGCATCGAGCGAATTCTCCAGGAGCTCCTTTACCACCGAGGCGGGCCGCTCCACCACCTCCCCGGCGGAGATTTTGTTGGCTACGGCCTCTGGGAGGATTCGGATAACGGACATGGATTTCTGGATGAGGAAAGCAGCGGCGTGTTACGCGGAAGGCTTTTGCTTGCCGTTGCCGCTGATGTAGCGCTCAACCACCACGATAAACGCGTTCACGCGATCACTGAGCTCGGCTACCGTGTTCTCGGTGCGCGTCTGGGCTTCTGCAAGACCTCTGAAGGATTCGCTGAGCTGGCCCACTTGAGCGGCGGTTTCCTTTTGCGCTGCCGCAAGGTCGCCCACCATGCCCACCACGGTCGTGAGCGCCTTCGTCAGGTCGGTTTGGGATTTGAGGATCACATCCGAGGTTTCCTTCAGTTGCATGATGTCGGAAGAAAACTGTGCCTGCTGCGCCAGAATGAACTGTATTGTTCGTTCCATCTCTTCAGGAATCATAGCCAGCTTCTCCTCCGGTCCGGGGTCCCGCGACCGGTAATCCGGACGTGCGCCCACGGCCACACAACCATTTTATATGCTGCGCCGCCACATGGCGACCCTGGCGCTCAATACGTTGCGCGCCCGCCGGAAATGTCATAGCACTGGCCGGTAGTGAACGAGGCCTCGCGCGACGCCAGAAAATGCACCAGCGCCGCAACCTCATCGATGGTTCCTGTGCGTCCCATCGGGATTTTGCTCACCATGTAGTCGACGGTCTGTTTCGCCAAGGTGTCGAGAATCTTGGTGCGGATCACCGCAGGCGCGATGCTGTTCACCGTGATGTCGCCCTTGCCCGCCACTTCTTTTGCCAGCGACTTGCTGAGCGCAATCACCGCCGCCTTGCTGCTCGAGTAAGGACCCAGGGTAGGGTTGCCCTCCTTTCCGGCGATCGAGGCCACGTTCACGATCCGGCCGTAGCGCCGCTCGAGCATCTCCCGGATGGCCGATTTTGAAGTCAGAAACACGCCGCGAACGTTGACGGCGTAGACGGTATCGAAATCGTCTTCATTCAGCTCCCAGAGCGGCAAGGTCCTGCCGGCGATGCCCGCGTTATTAACGAGGATATCGATGGGCCCGAACTGGCGCCGCGCCTCCGCCATCGCGTTTTCTACTGAAGCTGGCGAGGCCACGTCGCACTGAATCGCCGCGCCGTCGATGGCTTTCGCTACTGCCCGGGCAAGGTCGTCCTTCAAGTCCAGCACCGCAACACGCGCGCCCGCGGAGTGCAGGCGGCGCGCGATGCCCTCGCCAATGCCCTGTCCTCCTCCGGTCACCACCGCAACCTGTCCGGCTAAGCTGAAGAATTCTTTTTCACCCACCGTTTTCCAACCCCCTGTTCCGCATTATTCAATCACACGGAATTTTCCAAGCGCCTGCTCGTCGATCGAAAGGCCAAGGCCGGGCGCAGCCTCGTCGAGCTCGATGAAACCCTGCGCAGCCGAGGGCTCGCCCTTGAAGATATACCAGAACAACTCGTTCCCTACTTCGACATCCACCCGCGGAAAGTATTCGGCCATGGGCGAGTTCAGGCTCGCCATCACCACGTGATAGTTGTGCATCTGGCCGGCGTGCGGGATCACCGGAATGCCGTAGGCCTCGGCGAGCGCGGCGACCTTGCGCGCTTGCGTAATGCCGCCGACGCGATTCGTATCAAACTGGATTACGTCGACCGCCTTGGCATCGATGAGCTCGCGGAAACCGTAAAGCGTGAACTCGTGCTCACCACCCGAGATGGGCACGATATTCATGGCCTTGAGCGACGCGTAGCCGCCCACCTCATCGGGCAGCACCGGCTCTTCAACCCAGCGCAAGCGATACGGCTGGAGCAGCGGCAACATGCGGCGGGCGTAGTCGAGCGTCCAGCCCATGTAGGCATCGGCCATCACATCGACCTCGTTGCCCACCGCCTCGCGAACCGTCCGCACGAGGTCGAGATTGCGCTGCATTCCTGCGGCACCGTCCACGGGTCCCCAGCCAAAACGCAGCTTCATGGCGCGAAAACCCTGTGATTTATACTGGCGCGCCTCACGGGCGAGATCCTCCAGGGGCTGGCTGTAGAGGCGGCTGGCGTAAACGGGGACCTTAGGCTTGGTTTTTCCGCCCAGCAGCCGGAAAACCGGCTGTTTCAGGAGCTTGCCGATCAGGTCCCAGAGAGCGATGTCCACCGCGCTGATCGCGGCCATCCCGATCCCTTTTCTGCCAAACGCCACCGTGCGGCGGTACATGCTCTGCCAGAGAAACTCCACGTCAAACGGGTTCTGGCCGAGCAAGGCGGGCTTCAAATAAAGATCAATCAGTTGCTTCGCGACGCGAGGCGCAAGGGCCGCGTTCCCGACGCCTACCTCCCCGCCGTCTGCCGCGATTTCCACAATCAGCCAGCTATGGAAGCGGAAGGCGCCCATGGCGTCGGCAGAAGCCCCCAGCAGGTCCACGGGATTCGTGCAGAAATGCGGCTGCGGAGGCGCGGTCTCCTGCTGCAACTCAACCACACGCGCCCGCACTTCGATGATTTTCACGTTCCCTAGCCTCTCTTCCAGGTGGGATTTAATCCGCCATGATACCGGTTGTCCGCGAGGCCTTCAAGTTAGCCTTCGTGAAAACTCGTGAAGCGGCGGAGGCGGCGCTAGGCCGCCCGGGACTGAAGCGCTATGGGTTGTGGAAAAATTTCGGTAGTGGGTCAATTTGAATCCCACCCGGTTTTCCCTTGCGTTGCCCGCCCGCCAGGTGGCAGAATTGACGTATGCCTAAACGCTCAAGAACCGATCCGATACTGCTTGCCAAAAAGGTGTTTGACAGAATAGAAGCCGAAACCGGCAAGAATCCCGCTGCCGTGGCCCTCGGGAAACTTGGAGGGCCGAAGGGGGGACCGGCCCGTGCCGCTGCGCTGAGTCCAAAGCAGCGCAAGGAGATTGCCCAGAAAGCAGCTAGGGCGAGGTGGAACCGGAACCGAGCTTGACCTTCTCCCTCAGGTTCCTCAATTTGCTCAAACGTTCTCGTCTCTCTTCCTCACGCCGCCGTAGTTGAATTACGGCATCCTTGAAACTTGCCATACTCTCCAGCAAGGCATCATCTACAGTGTCGTCATAGGCTAGAGACAGTGCAATCTGAAAAGACTGGAATGATGCTCTAAAATATTCTTCAAGGTCCAGTAACTCATCGGCCCCAACTGTTTCAATGCCGCTATCCGGCAGGATAGTTTTGATCCGAGTCTCCTTACCTGAGTAAATATCGTGCCCCTTCGCCACACTCAGAGCATATGCTGTTATCAGCTTCGCCTCCTGTCTTGTATTGCCGAGTCCCTGCAAGGTTTCGATAATAAACCTCGCTATTTCTCCTCCGGTTCCACCTACAGCATACACGGCTTCAGCGTTTGCTGTTCGGAGGTCTGTGGAGAATAGCCCTAAGGCATCCTCTGGATGAGTCGCCTCGGGATTTACCATCCCTACGACCAGCGATAGATCGACGACTTTATCAGAAACAGAGAACGGGTCGATATAACGCGTGAATACGGTATCAAGCGTCTTCTCGATTAGAGCCTCTACGGCAGCACAGTCGAGGAGTACGTTCTGAGCAATAGCAGGGGACAGTGCCATGTTC
>JBOGJW010000185.1:0-7962 GCA_050745245.1 Terriglobia bacterium
ATCCCAGAACCTACGGTGCAGAGGAAACCGATAAAAAAACAACGCAATGCAAACCGGACATCACTCCACGTTTGAACAAACCGGAGCGTGAGATACACCATCGCCCCGTCGACGAGCCACTGTGAAAGCTGCTTGGCGCTCTTTGTCCATGGGTTGTGGCCCGGCCACATGTATGGGTTGACCGGATAGCTGACGAAAAACGACAGGGTCACAACTGCGAGAAAGGCAGCGAGCAGAATCACCGACCGGCCCCGCGGGATAAAGAGGCGGCCTTTTGGGAGTACGGCGCTCGCGATCGTGAGAGCCGTCAGAAGTATGATCAGGAAAACAGACGGCTGGCCGAATGTCTTCAGTTTTGCGGGGCCGATGGTAGCGGCCGTGAAGGGGAGCGAGATAATCAGCGCGCCCCACAAGAATCTTTGGAGGGCATCCGCCTTAGTTTCCGGCGGAGCCGGGGTCGCGGGCTTGGTCACTGTCCCGGCGGCATGTTGGGCAGCACCCTTCACCGGTCTGTAAATCATGAGATCAGAATGGCTCATCCCGGAATCCTGTTGTTATGCGAGCGTGTTCACCCGGTCGCGCGCGGCAAACCGGACACCGTCAGCTCGGGCGAGGCTTGCTCCTCAGGTCCAGCAATTCGCGGTAGAATTCCAGCCATTTTTCGCAGGCGGAGTCCCAACTCATCTCGCTTGCATAGAACTGCACGCGGCGCTCCATCTGGGCGCGCTCGTCAGCCGTGAGGGAGAGGAATCGGAGCATCGCCTCGCGCAGGGCCGGCGCGCTATCAGGCTCAACCGTGAAGCCGATCTGGCGCCGCTTTACGGTCTCTCCTAACAAGCTCACATCACTTGCAATGACGGGCCTGCCGTGCCCGCACGCGAGCGTCAATATCCCGCTCAGCCCCTTAAAGAGGTGATCGTAGGGTATGATGACAGCATCGCAGGCGGAAAAATAGTCGTGCATTCGCTGCTCGGGAATATAATCGATATCCGCAGTGACCCATTTTTCGCACCCTTGGCGGTGGATCAGATCGGCGATCGCGCTTTCCGTGAAATCCTGAGCCCCGCCGGCGATCACCAGCCGGCCGCCGGGCATGTCTTTGACGGCTTCGATCGCGAGATCGACGCGCTTATCTTTACGTAGAACCCCGAAAACCAGAAAGATCACGTCGCCCGCAGGCAGGTGCAGGCGCTGCCGCGCCTCATTCTTGCTCACCTCGTCGACAGGATCGCCGATTCCGTGCGGCAGAACGCGGATGAGGGCCGCCCTTTCCCGGTCAAGATTGAAATAGTTCAAAAGTCCGCTCTTCAGAGAGGGATCGAGCACTACGACCCCATCTAGATCACGCGTGACCAATCTCCTGTAGCAGCGCCGGTAGATCGATCGGTAAATTCTGGTCGTCATTCGTCGTGACGGATTAAGCGACTCTCCCATTTGATGTATGGTCAAGACGATTGCAGGCCTCGCGCGTTTTCGCCGGGGTCGCAACATAAAGTTGATTACAAACGTGAGTGCTACCGGGTCAGCGTCGTAGAAGTGCGTGATGCTGGGCTCCGCTCCCGGAAGTAACGACCTGAGGAGAAGAGACGTCCGGTATTCCCGGATATGCCATCTCAACAGTGTACGCAAGCCACGGGGGTAAATGGGTTGAGCGGTGCGCGCGCTGGGCTTGCGTGACTTAACCGAGATCGCGTTCGCCACCGTAAAGGGAAGAAAATCTCGCGCGCCGTCACCATTCATTCCGTTGTACGTCACTAGCGTGACCGCGTTTCCGAGCCGTGCGAATACCTCACAGGTTCTCAAAGCCAGTCGCTCGTAGTGTCCGGGATTTCTTAAGTATGGCTCAACTACAAAGATTTTCATCAACTCACATGCGTGATAAAGCGCTCAGCGGGACGCGAGCAGCCGGACCGCGCCGTGCCAGCGGACTGATGTCAGGAGTATCCGGAGCTCATCAACGATTTGCGCCGCTTTAGCAGATCTTGATAAAATTCCAACCAGTGTCGGCAAACCGAATCCCAACTCATGGATGCCGCGTAATCCCGGACCCGCTGTTCCATTTCCACGCGCTCCTGAGTAGCCATTGAGAGAAACTGGAGCATCCCGTTGGTCAATGCTGATGCGCTGTCTGGCTCCACGGCGAATCCGATCTGGCGCTGCCTCACCGTTTCGCCCAGAAGACTCACATTGCTGGCAATCACCGGCTTTCCATGGCCGCAGGCGAGCGTCAGAATTCCGCTCAGCCCTTTGAACGACCTGTCGTACGGGATCACCACCGCATCGCAGGCGGAGAAATAGGCGTGCATTTTCTCTTCAGGGACATAGCCGATGTCGGCGAGAACGGAGGACTCGCATTCGTGCCGGTGGATTAATTCCTTGACGGCAGCCTCGGTAAAATCGTGCGGTCCGCCGGCAATCACGAGCCGAGAATCGGCCAGGGCTTTCGCGGCTTCGATGGCAAGATCGATCCTTTTGTCCTTGCGCAGAATGCCGAAAACTAGAAAGACCGTTTCAGCAGACTCCAGTCCGAGCCGCCGCCGGGCCTCGGACTTGCTAGAGATCTCAACCGGGTCTCCGATGCCGTGCGGCAGCACTCGAATTCGCTGCGCGGCCGCCCTGGTGAGTTTCAAGCGCGCAGAAAGGCCCTCCTTGAGCGCTGGATCGAGCACTACGACGCCGTCGAGATCCCGCTCGATCAAGGTTTTTAAGCAGCGGCCGTAAAAATGATAGTACGCCCTTCGTTGAATGCTCCCGAAGGGAGTGAGTCTGACCAAATCATGCACGGTGAGAATGAGCACGGGCCGGGTGCCATTTCGCTTCCTAGGGAGTGCAAACTTGACCAGGAGCCTCAATAATGTGGGATCGGCATCATAGAAGTGCATGATGCTGAGCTTCTGTTGCCGGGCCAAGGGCGCAGCGTGAAGAAAGGTCCGAAGCTCCTGCATTTGCCGCCGTAGAAGAGCGCAAAAAGAACCGACGATTATTTTTCCGTCATGATAACGCCAGTCGAAATCCTTCGCGCCCTCAGGAGCAGCTCTCACAACTCTGAACGCGTGGGAATCGTTCTGTGAATTCGGGCTGAGCCCCCCATACGTCACTAGCGTCACGTCGCTTTGCAGCCGGGCCAGCGCTTCACAGCTTCTCACAGCGAGCCGTTCGGAGTGCCCCGGCGTTCGCGTAAACGGCTCAACCACAAATATCTTTAGTCGCTGGATGCTTCCCACGCGGAGATGGCCTGCTTTTTGATCACCAGGGTGAGTGAGTTCGTCCCCAACTCCACTGCCTGCCCAACTGTTTGCTAAAATAGCTTGGTTCCCAGAATGTGTAGCATACTGCGGGATCACAGACGCCTGTCAAGGGAGCTTCCATGAGCAAAGCGCTACAGAAAATCGCCAACGGAATAGCGCACCCCCTTCGGGCCGCACAATTAGTTTACGGCAACACGTATCTCTGGAACCATAACTACAATAACCTTCGGCGGCCGAAAGCGAGGGGTGCAGTCCCCCAACACAGCTCCGCAGTCCACGAAGAGGTTATTCGGCAACTCAGGGAAGAGCAATATGATGTCCGTGAGTATAAAATCGATATTCAGGATTTTCGGCGCTACCTGGCCCAGGCAAATTATGCTCAATTTCCGCGCTACTACAGGGGCGGCAAGGCCGTAAATTTCTTTGAAAAGTCTTTGGAACACTATTTGGCCGCAACGTTTCTCGGCTTCCGCCCAGGCGAGGTGTACATCGATGTTGCAAACGATAGCTCACCAACTCCAGAGATATATGCCGCCCTTTACGGCTGCACGGCATATCGGCAAGATCTGACGTTTCCCGAGGGCGTTCACGGCAAACGAATTGGGGGAGATGCAGCCAGAATGCCTCTGCCGGCCGGATTTGCGGCGAAGATGGCCCTTCACTGCTCCTTCGAACACTTCGAGGGGGATTCCGATATCCGTTTCATTACGGAGGCGAACCGGCTGCTCAAGGAAGGAGGCCGGCTCTGTATCCTTCCGCTGTATCTCCACACGGAATATTCTATACAGACCGACCCGGCTGTGCACTCTCAATCGGGAATCCCGTTTGAACCGGATGCTGTACTATATTGTGCAAGGTGGTACGGTAATCGGCATGGCCGGATTTACAGCGTGGCCAAGCTCACGTCAAGAATACGCGCCGCCCTCGGAAGTTTGCGCCTGGCGATCTATGTCATTCAGAACGGAAAAGAAATCGCCCCATCCTGCTATTTGAAATTCGTAGCAGTCTTCGAAAGACCGAGTAATCTTTAAGCAAACGCTCAAATGCACCATCGCGCCGTCTGCAAAAGAAATCGCCGGCCCAGCGCCGAGCCGCATTCTGGATATCTGTTTCCCCTGAACGTGGCGCGGTGTAAAAAACGAGGATAACCTTTCGCACCGACTGCTTGTCAAGGAGGCTGGCTCACCCTCAGTGGAGCTCGACAATAAACACATCGCTGCGGCAGCGGCCGGCATAAGGGCAGCCGGGGCTGCCTGCCTCAGAGCCCAGGCTCCAGTCCCAGTCAGAGCCGAAGAGGTAGAAGCGCCCATCCTGCGACACATTACCAATAGTCACGGCGTACCAGTTTGACCCGGAACCAGCCCTGGCGTTCGCGGCGCTTGTGCCGCGGTGATGGGCGAAGCGCCACACGCGCGAAGGCCCGGTGGTGGCGACGCATACGATCTCGCGATCGTAAGGCGCGGTGATCTGAAGGACGGGATTGGTAGTAGCGCTTAACGTACCGTTCCCATCGGCGTGGCTGTTGTAGAACGTGCCGCACACCGGCGTCGTATCGCCGGGATCGGCATCACTCCAGGACCAGTGGCTGTCGTTAAACTGGCGAGGCGAGGGCAGGGGATCAACGAGAAGGCGCATACTGCCGGGGTTCGCGAGGGGACGGATTAACACCTCCGCCATGTCGTGGTTATTGGGATCATTGATGAGGTGCGTGTAGCCCATTGCCTGGTGGCCGGTGAAGTCGGGGATCTGGTCGATCACTTGGTTCGTGCCGGCTTTCCAGAACGCGAAGCGATCATTCGGAGCGTTCACCCGCACCACGGTTCCATCCTTGCTCATGCGAGCGTTGTGAACGTTAAACCCCGCGGTGTTAATCGCGGGCGGGGCAGCCGCGGCGAGATTCAGCGGCGCGCGTTGTGTATACTCGGAGCCGTCGGCTGCGCCCTGGAGTCTCTCGCCGCCCGGCGAAGTTCCGATGTAGACCCTGAAGGCGGGCCGGCCCATCATGACCATCGGTGACGCGCTGACCCGCGACGGGAACGCTACCGTGAGGCTACCCGTGGCCTTGAGCTCGACTGGTCCAACTTCGGCGGAAGGCGTTGTTTCACCGTTTTGTGGATTTGCGCGCGACATGGCGGTAAGTTTCACATAGTATTTGCCGGCGGGAAGGCTGCCAGCGCCGGGGTGCGCTGTCACGCGCGGCGCTGGTGGAGGCGCGATTTGTCCCGCGTCGCCCGTCACCCGCGTGGGAGGCATATTCGTCCCGCCCGCCATCCCGGTAATCGTATCGTACCAGTAGCAGGCGCCGGCGCCGTGGTTCGCCGTTCGGTCATAATAGGTCACGAACGTGGTCCCGTTCTGCGCTGAGCCGCCAAAATAATAGCTGAACTTCGTGTCGTCTCCGCTGTTCGTCACCCCACCCATGTAAAGATACGGCTTTGAGATGTAACCCGGGAGCCCAGGACACTTGTCGAAGTCATACACAGGCGTCATTCGATCCGTTGAAAAATGGTATGCAACAAGCAGCGGGCCGTCGGAACCATAGAGAACATCCGGATTTTTGTAGCTGAAGCTCGGCCCGTGAAGCCGAATCCCCCCTGTCCCGTTAAGCTCTTCTTGACGTCCCACGATCCGGGTAACGTGCATCGTTGTGGGATCGAACGCGAACGGGATCAGATTCGCCCCCCGATCGTAGATGTAAAAGCGATAGCCGCCCTTCGAGCCGATACGCGGATCGAATACGCTCCACTCGTTGGCCTCTCCGGAGGAGTCGGTTCCGTAGCTCGTGCCGACGAAATATCCGTGCCCGTACTCAGCGCGAGTGTTGGCATCCGTAACCCGCACCATCCGTGAGCCGAAATCCGGATCGCGGAAAGGCGTGTTCACCGCCGGCGGATTCATCGGCGTTTCCTGGATGATGCCGCGCGACGTCGTGGCGCAATAGCTCGGCGGGCCGCCGCACGGCTCGCTACTGGCCGACTGCCGCTGCGCATTGCCATTTCCCCGCGCGCAGGCCACCAGCACCGCTGCAACGACGGCCGAAAATACTACGTATTGGATTAGAGTTTTCATCGTTCTCCCTGGGGTAATCAATACGCCCGCGCCACGCCCGAAGTATACGGGACCTCCCGCCGCCCGGCAACCGCCGGTGTATACTGCGGAGGGCATCCTCATGCTCTTCGGACGAGGACCTTTCAGGCTTGATCCGCATTCCGCCCACGCCGGATAAAGGCAGCCGCCTAAAAAAGCACATTCATGACTCAGCGCAATGAGCTAGTGCAAGGGCTCGGATTTTACGGGGCCGTTTCGGTGGTGGCCGGCACCATGATCGGTACCGCGATTTTCGTGGTCCCGAGCCTGATGCTTCAGCAGACTGGAACTCCCCTGAAGGTCCTGGGCATCTGGGTTGTGGCTGGCGTGCTGAGTCTTTTCGGCGCTCTGGGCTACGCGGAGCTTGGGGCAGCGCTGCCGGAAGCGGGAGGGGAATACGTCTACCTCTCACAGGCCTACGGCCGGGGCATGGGTTTTCTTTACGGGTGGGCGCAGTTTATTGTGGCCAAAACTGCGTCGATTGCCGCCATCGCGACAGGCTTCTTTTTGTATGCCGCGTATTTTTTCCCGGGCCTCGCCGGTACGGCTTGGCGGCTTCCGCTGAGAGTGGCCTCTCATCACTGGATCATCGCGTTCACCGGGATTCAGATCGGGTCGGCCGCGCTGATCTTGTTCCTCTCCGGCCTTAACGTACTTGGCGTCCGCCGGAGCGGCGCGGTTCAGACTGTCTTCACCGCGGCGAAAATCGTGGTGCTGGCAGTGCTCGTGATCCTCGCGGCGGTGGTGGGCCACGGCTCGTGGTCGCACTTTCGAGCCGCCGCTGTGGGATCACACGTCCCCGGTGGCGTGTTTGCCGGATTCGGGCTGGCGATGGTTTCGGCGCTCTGGGCGTATGACGGCTGGAACAATCTCAGCATGGTGGGCGGCGAAGTGGCGAATCCGCAGCGCAATGTTCCGGCCGCGCTCATTGCAGGAGCGCTGCTTGTCGCCCTGGTCTACATCCTGGTGAACCTCGCGTATTTTTATGTCTTAGCACCGCACGCAGCCATGAATACACGGGTCATCGCGGCTGTTACCGCACGCCGCCTCATCGGTCCGGCGGGGGGAACGTTTATCGCCATCGGCGTGCTCATCTCGACGTTTGCCACGCTGAACGGGTCTATCCTGGCCGGCTCGCGCATTCCCTACGCGCAGGCGCGCGACCGGCTCTTCCCTCGCGCTCTCGGCTCCGTTCACCCGCGCTTCCGCACGCCGGCCGTGGCTATCGCGGCCCAGGCGGTTATCGCGGGCGTGTTCGCGCTAAGCGGCCGTTACGAGACGCTATTCACCAAGGCGATCTACTCGGAGTGGGTCTTCTACGCCCTGGTCACAGCCGGAATTATTGTTCTGCGCCGGCGCAAGCCGCGGCTGCCGCGCCCGTATCGCACCTGGGGTTATCCGGTGGTCCCGGTCATCTTCGTGGTCCTGGCCGGCGCCTTGCTCGCTGGCGCCTTTTTCACCTCGCGCTCGGACGCTCTGTGGTGCCTGGGGCTCATTGGCAGCGGCATCCCGATCTACTTCCTGTGGAAGCTCTGCACCCGGACGGCGTGATGCGCAGTTCCGGCGGCCTATCACATTGCTGAAAAACCCCGCTCAAACGGCGTAGCGGCGATTTTATATCGCCATT
>JBOGJW010000186.1:0-7225 GCA_050745245.1 Terriglobia bacterium
GATCCGGGTCGCGTACGCAGTTCACTGCGGCGATTGGAGGCCAAGAGCAAAGTGAGGGAATTCAGAACGGGATGGGTTATACCAGAGGGCAAGCCGGCCTGGATATACAGATAGGCAGATTTCCCACCGCTTTGATGCTGATCAGAGCCCAAGAAGTATACGCAGGCGATCCTCGACCTGCTGCATGGTCTCCTCTGATACGCGCCCACGACGGCGCCGGAGTCTTTTTTTAGAGACGGATCGCACGTTCTCGCACTGGATAAAGCTACGGCCTATGAGACCGCCTTCGGGAGGCGCGACTTGCACGTGCCACCGCACTTTTCGTTCGGTCCCCGTGATGGGGATGGCGACGACAAGTTCGGCCGGGCCTTCGTTGAAGAGATCAACCGACGCGATGAGGGCTGGCCTCGCGCCTGCCTGCTCATGCCCTACGGTGGGATCAAAACTCAGGTCCCATACCTCTGCCCGCAATGGCCCGGAGATGCTCATTCCCTTTCGAGTCCGTCAGCGAGCGTTTGTTCCCAGAGGTCTCTCTCCTTGAGTTCCTCCCTCCACGCCTTTGCGTCGCTCTTCAGAGCGGCAAATTCGGCGTTGGCGCCACGCACGAATTTGTCGCGCCGGTAGCGCTCGATTGCTTTGTCCAGAATCGCCTGCATGGAGTCTTGCTCCTCCTCGGCAAGCTGGCGCAGCAACGCATGGGCGTGGGGACTGATTCGGACATTTGGAGTGCGGTTTTCGGTTTTCATGGACCAGTTATAACAGATAAGGTTGCGATTTTGTATACAGATTTGTGCCCTGGACAGCACGCCCGCTTCTGCGATTCCTTCTCTGACGCAAGGAACAGCCGGGGAGTTTCACAACAACTCTACGCACGTCTCCCGCCACTTGCCACTTGTCACTACCTTTATCATTTGTCACTTGCCACTGCCTTCTTGGCCGGATGCCGGTCAGTATAGCGCTTGCGCGCGTCGCGGATGAACTGGCGCGTCTCCTTCAGCCCCAGCCAGCCCTTTACCTCGGTCTTCTTGCCTTCGAGCTCCTTATAGATGTCGAAGAAGTGCTCAATTTCCAGTTTGATGTGCGGGAAAACCTCATCCACTGTCTGAATCTCGTCATACCGGGGATTGCGCTCCGGCACCGCGAGAATCTTTTCATCGGGGCCTTTCTCATCCACCATGCGCAGCACGCCCACTGGCCGCGCCTCGAGCATGCACCCGGTAAAGGTGCCCTGGTCGGTCAGGACGATCACGTCGACCGGGTCGCCATCGATGGCCAGCGTGCCCGGAATGAACCCGTAGTCACCCGGGTAATGCATGGGTGAATAGAGCGTGCGGTCGAGGCGGAAGACACCCAGCTTGGTGTCATACTCGTACTTATTATTCGATCCCTTGGGGATTTCCACAATCATGCGGACGATCTCGGGACACTGCGGTCCCGGGTCGAGCTGATGCAGCATCGCTGCCTCCTGGCTTTTCTGTTCTGTGAACGCTGAGAGTGCGGGAAAAATCAACAGCCTCACGCAAAGACGCCAAGGCGCTAACAGACGCAAAGTGGAACTCTTGTATTTTCTCTGCGCACCCTTTGCGGCTTTGCGCCTTGGCGTGAGGCGTCTTGCTCGTCTAGCTTCTGAGCATTTCCGGTGGATCGCTGGTCGGCGCAGGGTCCAACGCACCACTTTAACCTTGCGAAGGGGATCGATCACGGCTCCTATGCGCTGCGCGCTCGCGACGCTTTCTGCGGGCGCGCCGGCACCAGGATGCGTTCCGCCGCGGACCACCGGCTCAGGCGATAACGGCGGCTGTAGCCGTCCGAACGCCTGGTGATCGTCACCGCCACCATTCCACTTGCGTCGCAGGAGTAGCTTTCTTCGGCTTCCTCGTCCGGCGCGGTCTCGCGGCGGATTACGGGCACTTCGGCGAGCTCGCCATCACCCTGCAGGGTGGAGTCAAACGGAAACCGAATATCATCCCACACGGCAAGGTCGCCTGCCGGGCGGCCCTCAGCGTCGAGCCTGCTGCACTCGAGGTAGCGGAAGTGTCCCACGTTGTGAACCGGGACATAGCGCCGGCGGCTGACGAGTGGCGGCTCCGCCGGTTCCGGAAGATTCATTCCCTTGGCAAATAACGGGTCGAATGCTACTGCGCGACCGCCGTCCGCCTCGCGCCAGACTCCAAAATATCGAGTAAACTTCTCCGCAAGACGGTATCCCGCCCGTGAGTCCGCCTGGATGGCCAGCCCGACGGCTGTTGCCGAGCGCGTATACGCTGAACGGCGAACGCGCCGGCCGAACGTCTCGCGGAGCATCCGGGCGACCAGCGGCAGCTCGCTTCCTCCCCCGGTCACATAAAGCACCTCGAGCGGCGCCTCGCCGCCGCTCGCGCTGGAGGCGCCTCCAGCATGGAGCCCGCTCACCAGGTCTTCCGTAGCGTGCAAGGTTTCTTCCACCAGAGCCCGGCAGCGCTCGTAAAACTCGATCACCGGTACCGACACCTCCTGCCATCCGGCGCGAACAACCCCCAGATCCACCAGCACGCGCCGTGTATTTGGGTGCAGGCTTTCCTTCTTCTCTCGGCACTCTTCGAGCAGCCGGAACATCTCCGCCTGGCTCAAGCTCTCGCGCTCCTCTTCGCGGAGGGCCGCCGATTCCAGGGCCAGCTCGGCAAGAATTTCGTCAAAGTTGTCGCCCCCCAGCGTCGGAATGCCTTCTGATGCGATCACCGCCTGCTCGTCTCCGCCAAACTCGACCAGCGACGCGTCAAAGGTTCCGCCCCCAAGGTCGTAGATCAGGATCCGGGCCGCCTGTTTTTTCCCTTTCCGCTCGCCATGCCCGAATTCGACGCCCGCCGCCGAAGGCTCGTTGAGCAGGCCGAGCACCTGAAATCCGCCCTGGCGGAATGCCTCCACGGTCAGGAAGCGCTGATTGCTGTTGGCGTTCGCCGGAACTCCAAGCATCACCTCCAGGGGCTGATTCCCGGGCGCTGGAAGGGTAGAATGCAAGGTGAGGCTCGTCCGCAGCGCCGCCACCATTTCGCGGAGGAGCTGCAGGATCGGAATCGCTTGGTCCGCGATCTGGACCCGCGTCTCAGGTCCAGACGCCTCGAGCGCCCTTTTGATCGAGCGCACCACCGTCCAGCCCGGCTCCCCCTGGGCCGCCCAGGCTACCCACCCGTAGATCCGCCGATCACCCTGAACGGCCACCAGAGGAGGAAACCAGTCCTGGCTGGAGCCGTCGGTCGCCTCGAAGCTCACCATTGGATAATTGCCGCGGTCGGCCCAGGCGACAACGATCCGCGTGGTGCCAAAGTCAATGCCAAGTCTCATGGATCACACTCCCAAATTTAGCCATTATACCAACTCCCATGAGAACGTGAGGAGACGGCAGAGGAAATTGTGAATAGTGAATGCTGAACTGTGAATGATGATATGATCAAGCCGATATGCTGCAAAGCATCGGACACGCAACTCTGATCTGCCTGGTGGTTTTAGCGCTCGTCGTCTTTCGAGTAGCGTGGGGCCTTCCCTCGTGGGAGATCATGATTCGCCATTTTCCAAAGCGGTGGCGCCATTGGCTTTCAGGCGAGCCCCGATCTCCCTCAACGACGCCTCGTTGAATCTCGTGCTTGACCGTTTTCCTCTTCCCATCCTGCGCGGTTTTGGTTAGGCTATTCGCCTCGGGCGTTATTTCACTTCACCCGGAGGAGAGGCCGATGGCGACCATTACGGAACTCGCGTGGTTGGATGGTACTGCCCAGGCCGAGCTGGTGCGGCGCGGGGAAGTGACGCCGATTGAACTGGTGGACTCGGCCATCGAGCGTATCGAGCGCCTGAATCCAAAGCTCAACGCCGTCGTGACGCCGCTCTATGAAGAGGCGCGAAGGCAGGCGGCGGAGGCAGGGAAATCGCCGGACGCGATCTACTGCGGTGTGCCCTATCTGCTCAAAGACTTGCTGGCCGAATACGCCGGCGCGCCGCTAACTTCCGGGTGCTCGTTCCTGCGCCGCTTCGTTCCACCTCACGATAGCGAGCTGGTCAGCCGGCTGAAACGCGCGGGGCTGATTATCCTCGGCAAGACCAACACGCCGGAGTTCGGCCTGCTGCCTGTCACCGAGCCGCGGCTGTTCGGCCCGGCGCGCAATCCATGGAACCTGGAGCGCACGCCCGGCGGGTCGAGCGGAGGCTCGTGCGCTGCGGTCGCATCAGGCATGGTCTCGATGGCGCATGCGAACGACAGCGGCGGCTCGATTCGCATTCCCTCCTCCTGCTGCGGCCTTTTCGGGCTGAAACCGACGCGCGGGCGTATCACGCTGGGACCCGACGTGGGCGACCTGATGGGAGGCTTGGCGGCGGAGCACGCCGTGACTCGCTCCGTGCGCGATAGCGCCGCTCTGCTGGACGCGACGCTTGGTCCGATGCCGGGCGATCCCTACTTCGCGGAGCTCCCCGCTCGACCTTACGTTGAGGAGGTGAAGCGCGCGCCCGGACGCCTCCGCATTGCCCTGATCACCGCGTCGCCCGTCGGCACGCCCATCCACCCGG
The DNA here is from genome assembly GCA_050745245.1 of Terriglobia bacterium. GTDB lineage: Bacteria > Acidobacteriota > Terriglobia > UBA7540 > UBA7540 > RH2-MAG17b. Next base: position 4,537 of record JBOGJW010000186.1, read on the forward strand.
ATTGCATCCGCGCCGCCCAGGACGCAGCCCGACTCTGCGCCAGTCTGGGACACGAGGTAACGGAGGACGCGCTCAAACTGGACGGGCGCTGCTTCGTTGAAAGCTTCATGACCGTCTGGGCGGCGGGCTGCGCGGCAGGGATGGACGGCTGGGCGCGGGCCACAGGACGGGCTCTCACCGAGGATGAGTTCGAGCCGTTCACGTGGAGCTTCTACCAGATCGGGCGAGAGATACGCGCCAGCGCCTACACGCTGGCGCTGGCGCAGTTGCAAGGCCTCGCGCGCGCGCTGGCGCGATTTATGGAGAGCTATGACGTGGCGCTCACGCCGACGCTCGGTGCGCCGCCCCTCCCGATCGGCTCGCTCAACTCGCCGCCGCTGAGTTTGCTGGAAGCGCAGCAGCGCATGACGGCATTCGTTCCGTTCACGCCAATTGCTAACGTCACCGGCCAGCCGGCCATGTCGGTCCCGCTCTTTTGGAACGCCGAGGGACTGCCAATCGGCGTGCAATTCATGGCGCGATATGGCGACGAGGCCATGCTTTTCCGACTGGCGGCGCAGCTCGAAACAGAGCGGCCCTGGGCGGGGCGACGCCCGCCTATCACGGCGCAGAACCGGGTGTTCCACCTATGAAAACGAACCTCACCTGCATTCTCATTCTCACTCTTGCCGTTCCGCTCAGCCTCGCCGCCGCCTCGAAGCCGCTGAGGATTTGGTTTGTTGACGTCGAAGGCGGTCAGGCCACGCTATTCGTGTCGCCGTCGGGCGAGTCGATGTTGGTAGATACCGGCTGGGCCGATCACAACAACCGGGACGCGGATCGCATCATGCAGTGCGCGCGGGCGGCTCACATCAGACAGATCGACTACCTGGTGATTACGCACTATCACGCGGATCACGTGGGCGGTGTGCCGCAACTCGCTGCTGAGATTCCAATCCGTAATTTTGTGGATCACGGCCCCACGGTGGAAACGAATGCGCAGGGTGAGGCGCTCTACCAGGCCTATCTCAAGGTGCGCGCGCACGGGCGGCACCTGCTTGCGCGGCCGGGAATGAAGATTCCGATCAGCGGAATGAATGTGGAGGTGGTCACCGCCGCCGGCAATGTGCTCTCGCAGCCGCTTCCCAGCGCCGGCGCAAATAACCCCTACTGCCCCGCCGAGAGCCAGCTTCGGCCGGGTAACGACACCTCGGAGAACGCGCAATCCACGGGCATTCTCGTCAGCTACGGCAAATTCCGCATGATCGACCTTGGCGACCTGACCTGGAGGAAGGAATACGCGCTCGTTTGCCCCATGAACAAGGTGGGCACGGTGAGCGTCTACCTCACAACGCAGCACGGATATGCCATCTCGGGCGAGCGCTATATCGTGGACGCCCTCCATCCGGCCGTCGCCATCGGCGACAATGGCGCGCGCAAAGGCGGCACCGCCGACGCCCTCAAAGTAGTTCGCGGCTCGCCCGGACTGAAGGGATTCTGGGACCTCCATTATTCCTACGCCGCGGGCGACGAGAATGCCGCGCCCGAATATATCGCCAACCTGCGCTCAGGTCCCGACCAGGGCAACTGGATCGAGATTATAGCCTATCGTGACGGCGTATTTACGGTCGTAAACGGCCGGAACCACAAAGCCGTAACCTACCGCGACGCCGCGCGCCAACATAATGATCCCTCTAGCGATAAGCGTTAAGGGGTTGGGGCTGGAACGCCGGTGTAGATAGAGTCTGCGCGCTGGGCCCATGCACCCAAGCCCGCAGTCGAAATCCCCAGGTGGTTGGCCTCTGCATATACGAGCCCGGACTGGCTCATCTCTGTATAATTCGCGCCGTCATCGAATAGAGCAGCCGACGGCTCGCCGACCTTCAGGCTGATGGCAGTTTCCTCTGAGAGCACCCTTTCGGAGCCGTTCGATCCTGGCTCAACGAGTTCATATTTGAGAGTCGCACAGCTAAGTGCCAGCGCTCTCCATTTTATCGAATGTGTATCGGTGCCATCCGGTAAGGGTTGCTGGCTGACGACGGCAGCCTTCTGGCCCAGCACGACCTCGTAGCGGAGCAACCTCTCATTAGAACGGAAAATGCAGTTTTCCGGTGGGTTCAAAAGGAACTGCTTCACCCGCGTTACCGCTTCCGCATTTTGCCGGGGCCATGTGGTTTTGGCGGAGATGGAGTCAATCAGCGTAATCACCCTGCCGTTCATGAAGGTGATCTTCCTGGCGGTAGCACCGGCATTCAAACCCGCTAAGCCGAGGATCGTCGTGACGAGAACGGAAGCGCCGTCGGATCGGCGGGCTTCCGTGCGCGTGCTGATGATCTTATGATTAGGGCTCCCCGGGAAGGTGACGGCCTGCATCTGCACAACGAACGGAGTGATTGTTCCTTGCGCTCGAACATGCTGTCCGGTGCTCAGCCATCTCGCCAAGCAAAAGGAGGCAATGCCGAACGCGATCGCAGCTACAGCTAGCGAAATCGTTCGGCCTCTAGGAGATCGTTGTCCCTTCGATCGGAAATTCGGGAACACATTTACCTCCCTCGTTCCGGGTTTTCGCGCCGTAAGCTCTTAGCACGAGGCCAGCGCGTAAAAGCTATCAGCCACAACTGCCGAAGCACGTGAGCCCCGCACACCCCAACGGGTCACAGTCTTGCCCGTCGTTCGGCCCACAGCCCTCGAAACCGGTGCAGGCATACCG
>JBOGJW010000187.1:0-5820 GCA_050745245.1 Terriglobia bacterium
ATCCTCGTGTGGCCTGCCGGAAGATCAACTGGTACGTCAGCGAACGTCTCACGCAACACCTGAGACGGCGCAGTCAGCGGCCTTACCGACCGCCCGAGGGGTGCCCAGCTCCAAGAAGGTGTGAAAATATCGCGGTTGACTGTCATGCTGAGCGAAGCGAAGCATCCCCGTATTTTAAAAAACAAGCAAATGCGGGGATTCTTCGTCGCCTGCGGCTCCTCAGAATGACACGTCCCGAATTTTTTCACAGCTTCTCACGCCCGGGGCTATTCATCTTTCGGCCCTTCGGGCCTTGCCTTGGACAGGCTACATCGTCACTGTGTATTTTCGACCCTCGGGCGCTTATTGCACATCGACGCCGCGGCCCTCCCGCAATCCCTGGCCAGTGAAAACCAGGCCCAGCAGGATCATGGCGCCGCCCGCCCATACTCGTCCGGTGATGCTTTCCGAAAGCAGCCAGACGCCGAGCGCAATCGTGATGACCGGCGCCAGGTAACTGAATGCGGCGGCGTGCGAGGCGGTCATAACCGTCAGCGCGAAGGCATAAAGCAGGTAAGTGACGACCGTGCCCAGGATCACCATGTAAGCCAGCGCCAGCCAGGCGTGCGGCGGCACACCCGTCCAGGAGGCTTCGGTAGTATGGAGCAGCGCGCGGGCGCTGAACGGAACAAGCAGCACCGCGCCGAGCGTGAACGTGACGGCGTTCAGCGCCAGCGGATCATAGCGCTCCGCGCCCTGCTTCAGCAGGATCGTGTAGTATGCGAACGCCGCCCTGCCTCCGAGCATAATCATATCGCCCAGCCAGCTTGCGCCGGCGGAGGGCCTGCCGGCGGCCAGCACGGCCACGCCGGCAAACGCCGTCACCATGCCGAGCGCTTTCGCCGTGGAGAGCGACTCCATGTGCAGAAGCCAGGCGAGCACCAGAACCAGGATCGGGCCCAGCGCAACGATGAGCGCTGTGTGGGCCACCGAGGTCCGGGAAAGCCCTCCCATGTAGGAGGCTTGGTTCAGTGTCACACCGTTCAGCGCCAGCAGCCCCATCCAGAACCAGTCGCGCCGCGAGAAATGCAGGCGCGGCCAGCCGCGCACTGCAAGAAAAACAATCCAGAAGCCGAGCGCCGCACCCACCACGCGAAGCTCCGCCAGCGCCATGGGGCTGAAGCCGCGCAACGCGAACTTGCAGGCCACGGCGTTCGCGGCCCAGAGGAACGTCACCCACAGCATGATGACGTTCATCAGTCCCATGCTGCGAGCCGCTTTGTTGGGAGGGGGGGCGGGGTTGAGAGAAGCCACCTTATCGGAACCGTTCCTTTCGAACGGTGGCTTTTTCAATCAGGGCAAGGTCGGGCGTGTAGCCGAGCCCGATGCCGCGCGGAACCTCGATGGTTCCCCTGGGCGTCACGGTGACCTCCGGCTGAATAACGTCTTCTTTCCAGTACCGGCGGCTCGCGGAAACATCTCCTGGAAGCGTGAAGCCGGGCAGCGTTGAGAGGGCGATGTTGTGCGCGCGGCCAATTCCGGATTCGAGCATTCCTCCGCACCAGACGGGCACGCCCTGAGCGCGGCAGACATCGTGCATGCGCCGCGCTTCGGCGTGTCCGCCGACGCGACCCAGCTTGATATTAATGATCCGGCACGCGCCCAGGCTCAGGGCCTTACGCGCGTCCTCGGCGCTATGAATCGATTCGTCCAGGCAGATGGGAGTTGCGAGCTCACGCTGAAGGCTGGCGTGGTCAACCATGTCGTCCCATCCGAGCGGCTGCTCGAGCATCATCAGACGGAAACGGTCGAAGGTCTTGAGGCGTGCGGCGTCCGCGAGCGTGTAGGCGGAGTTCGCATCAGCCATGAGCTTGATTTCGGGAGACTCCTGGCGGATTCTCTCCAGCACCTTCACATCCCAGCCGGGTTTGATCTTTACCTTGATGCGCTGGTAACCCGCCTCGGTCTCACGGCGGATTTTTTCAAGCAGGTCTTCTACCCTATTCTGAATTCCGATTGAGACGCCGCACGGAATTTCATCGAGTGTCCCTCCCAGCAGCTTGCTCAGCGAAACGCCCTTCTCCTGCGCTTCGAGGTCCCACGCGGCGTTCTCGAGCGCGGCCTTCGCCATGTTGTGGCCGCGCACCGGGCGGAAGCGTTCACCAAGCTCGCTGGCGCAGTTGAAGGGACGCTCAAGGGCCCAGGGAATCAGGAAATCGCGCAGAATGTGCCAGGCGGTCTCCGGAGTTTCATAGCTATAGAACGGCTTTTCGCCGCACGTCACCTCGCCCCAGCCGCTGAGGTCTCCCGCTTCAATCCGCGCCAGCACGATGCGGCGCTCGGTGGTGCGCCCGAAGCTGGTTTCAAAAAAGCTCACCAGCGGAAGCCGCAGCTCGCGAAGCTCGACAGCGGAAATCTTCATATGTGTGCTTCCCCCCCGAGCGACATACCGGGATCCTTTGCTGCTCCGAAAATTGCGGTCAGGTGGCGCCCCTCACCCGGTTCGCGCTATTGTCCGTCATTAGACGTTTCTAATGTCGTTTGTTTTCAATCATCAATAGGCTTCGTTCCGAAAAAATACAGCATTCCGCGATGCAGTTCCGCTTGGTTCCGGATCGTTCGCGCCGCATCTTCGCCTTCGACTGCGTCTTGTCCACGCTCGTGTTCCCCGTCCCAGTGTGGGACAAATAGCGGTGGACATGGAGACGAGTGAGACAGTTTTTTGTCATTGTCGATTGGCGTAAAAAGGGTAACACGGAGTTGTTTTGTAACTCCGCGGCTTGTCGCTGGGACAGAACAAAAAGCCGCAGTGGTAGCCAGGGTCACCGGTTCCTCGGTTGGCCGAGGGTTTGTAAGCCCACTGACCGTGACTACCGCTACCGGGTATCCTTCAGCGCGTCGATCCATTTCGAAAAAGCACGCAATTGCTCGCCTCCGGCGCGAAGCTGATCCTTACGCCCCTCAAGCTCCGATTGCAGCTTCTCGATCGCGATCTTCAGTTTCAAAAGGTTTTGATGATATTCTTCCACCTGCGCCTGCCAGGCGGAATGCGCATCGCCACGCCTTTCGTCGAGGAGCACCCCTCCCTGGCTGACCAGCGCGGTCAATTGCCCGAGATCGGGAAGCGTGCCTCGCCCTATCTGGTCCAGGTGCTCGGCCAGCTTGGCATTGACGTTCCGCAGACGTTCCAGGTGTTCGGCGGCCATGCGGAGATTATATCGCGCGGCGCTTCGAATACTGACGCCGTATTCCTATGGACCGTTCTTACGTTCTGGCTCTCGACCAGGGCACCACCAACTCCCGCGCCCTGCTGTTTGACCGCACATGGCGCGTGGCGGGTTCCGCCAGCCGCGAGTTCCCGCAGTACTATCCCCAGCCGGGCTGGGTAGAGCACGACGCGGAAGAGATCTGGAGCTCGCAGTGGGAATCCGCCAAGCGCGCGATAAGCCGCGTCGGCGCCGCCCCGCGGCAGATTGCGGCGATTGGCATTACCAATCAGCGGGAGACGGTGCTGCTATGGGACCGCAAAACCTCCAAGCCGCTCGCGCCCGCTGTCGTCTGGCAATGCCGCCGCACGGCCGCCGAGTGCGACCGCATCCGGCGCGATCCCTTCAGCCGCACGCTCTGCCGCAGGACAGGCCTTGTGCCGGACGCCTATTTTTCCGCTACTAAAATCGCCTGGCTGCTCGACCACATCCCAGGCGCGCGCTCGCTCGCCCGCCGCGGCCGGCTTGCGTGCGGTACCGTCGATAGCTGGCTCATCTGGAAGCTCACCGGCGGCCGCGCTCATCTCACCGACGTTTCGAACGCTTCGCGCACGATGCTGTTCAACATCCGTTCGCTCGATTGGGACGATGATCTCCTCCGCTACTTCCGCGTTCCCCGCTCCATCCTCCCAGCCGTTAAGCCGTCGAGCGGCCGGTTCGGGGAGACAACGTTGTTCGGGCCGGGCGCGGAGATTCCGATTTCCGGTGTCGCGGGCGATCAGCAGGCATCGCTTTTCGGGCATCGCTGCCTCAAGCCCGGCAGCGTAAAGAACACGTACGGCACGGGCTGTTTTCTGCTGATGAACGCCGGTGAGGAGGCGCCGCTCTCGCGTACCGGCCTGATCTCGACGGTAGCCTGGCAGCGCGACGGCACGACGACGTACGCCCTTGAAGGCAGCGTCTTCATCGCCGGGGCCGCCGTGCAATGGCTGCGCGATGAGCTGAAGATCATCAAGACCGCCGCGGAGAGCGAGTCGCTGGCGCTGTCGGTGAAGGATGCCGGCGGGGTGTATTTTGTGCCGGCATTCGTAGGCCTCGGCGCGCCCTACTGGGATGCCTACGCCCGCGGTACGCTGGTGGGGCTGACGCGAGGCAGCAGCCGCGGCCATATCGCGCGCGCCGCGCTCGAGTCGATCGCCTACCAGTCACGCGATGTGCTCGACTGCATGATCCGCGACTCCGGGCTGAAGCCGAGGGTGCTGCGCGTGGATGGCGGCGCCGCACGGAACCGCTTCTTGTGTCAGTTCCAGGCGGATATTCTGGGGATTCCTGTGGAGCCGGCGCCGCTTTCCGAGTCGACCGCTCTCGGCGCGGCTCTTTTCGCGGGGCTCGCGAGCGGCTTTGGGAAGGACGAGCGGGATTTGGACAAGGCCATCAAGCGAGCCCGCCCTGAAAAGGCCAGGCGCTTTGAGCCGCAAATCGGAGCCGATCGCCGCGAAGAGCTCTATGGCGGCTGGCGTCGTGCTGTCGAGCGCGCCAAGGGCTGGGCGAAGTAGCGCCGACGTCTCGCCGCCTGGGATTCGCCAATGCCGCCAGGATGGCAGCGCTACGGGAAGCAGCGCCGACGCTAACGCGCCGCGCTGGCCGACGCGGCGGAGCCTCCCGCGCTATTGGCGGGCGTATTGAATGTGCCGGGAGGCAGGTTAATCGTCACGTCCTCGTCCAGGCGCATTCCCACGAGCGAGCCTGCAAGGAGCACCGCCTGCTTGCCCTTCGGGATCACCATTGCGGCCACGCCGCTCGCCACGCCCACAGCGATTCCTGGCCCGATGCCTCCCGCCAGAGCCGCGGCGGCCGTAGGCGCAGCGAAGATCGCAAGCTGCTTTTTATGCGAAGCCCCGCCGCCTTTGAGGTCGCCCTCGGGGCCTACGTTCTCGCTCCCATTATCGACGCTCGAGAATACTTCGGTCAGCGAACCGAGTATGGCCACCTTCTCACCGTTCGGCATCTCGACGGTGTCGAACTGAACCGCAATATAGCCAGACTTGCCCCGCCGGCCTGCGTGCTTCACCTCCGAGATGTGCCCGTAGACGCGCACTCCCTTTCGGAGCACGGCGATGTCTTCCACTTCGACGGGATCAATCAGCGTGCAGATCATGCGGTCGCCGACCCGGGCGGTCTTGGAGTTGATTGAGGTATGCAGTTGAAGCTTGAATTCAGTGCCCTCGGGGATGGTGATCTCGTTGAGATCTTTTTGAAGCGCCTGTTCGTCCTGAGGGCTCAGCGTGGTCTGGGCCCGAAGCCCCCACGCGGCTCCTAAGATCATCAGCCCGCACAGAATCAGAATCGAACTACGCCGCTTCATCGTCACACTCCCTGCGGGATTTCAACCATGCTCCCGCGCCTACAATTACCTTTCATTTCACCATCAAACCAGAGGCACAGTCAAAGAGAAAATCAGACCGCCCGTAATGCCCCAGTTTCGGGCTCGTAGAGGCGGCTTTACGCCGCCATTTTTGGCTGGCGGGATAAACCCGCCGCTACATCTGCGCCTGAAACTGAGGCATTACCAGCAGGCCTATTTTCTCTTTGACTGTGCCTCTGGTTTGATGGTGAAATGAAAGGTAATTGTAGG
>JBOGJW010000188.1:0-11312 GCA_050745245.1 Terriglobia bacterium
CTTCGCTCGGTCGCCGCGGCGACCTCACTAAGAATGACAGTGTGTTTGGTTGCGGCCGCGTAATGCCTCTCAAAAGCACCTGAAATTCTTCAGTAAAACCCCTCCTCGAAACCTTTTCCACGATCCCGGAATCTAAACTTGTGAGCGGCTCCGATCAAGGAGGTGGGGACATATGATAGACGTCTTAGTTCGGGATGCCGTGAAGCTGCTGGTGGTGCTGCTGGGCTTGGCGTATGGGGGGTTAGTTCTCGCTGGTTATATGGCCGAGGGAGCCCGGTATCAGCCCAAATTCCATCTGGATGAGCCCGCGCGCTCGGGTGAGCGGCTGCTGGTCTGGACGGGCATCAAAGTGCTCGATGCTGTGCTCAGGGTCATGCGGTCAATGCTGAACCAGCTTTTCATGGCGTCGGCAGAAGTCGGATTCTGGTTTATCGATAAGTCGGGTCCCCGGATTCAGCGGAAGGTCCGATCCCGATTTATTTAGGAAGCTGCTGAAAAACCTGTTCTAGATCGCGCGCCAGATTCAGGCTGCCGAGCGCTCCCGTGGGCCGCGCTCTGTCATAAGTCGCGCACCGGCGCACTGATGCCGGGAGTGCGTGGTGTTTTTGGTCTGCGTAATTCACATCTCCCTTTTCCCCGCCCATCCGCCTGATGGCTTCCGCTTTTTGTACTTGCACATTCAGTGACTCCTCTGCAAAGATTTTCCTAGTGGCCTCGGGCGCGTAGAGGCGGCCTCATACCGCTATTTTTGTGCTGGCGGGCTAAACCCGCCGCTACGATGCGCCCGAAAACGGTGCATTACGCGCCGACTTTCGCGTTGGGCAGGGGCCCGGTTGTGAGCCGTTACGGCGCGATCTGCCAGCCTGAATCCCGGCGGCAGGGGAAAAGCAGATCCTTCGCTTCCGTGCAGGATGACAGCATTGAGCGATGAGCCGAGGGGTGGACGGAGCGAAATGGCGGATGGGGATGCCCGATTTTGGCTCGGCTTGGCGCGCATCGAAGGCCTGGGCGTGCGCGGCGTACAGAGCTTGGTCCGGCATTTCGACTCGCCGGCGCGGGTGTACGCGGCCTCGCTGACGGAGCTGGAGGCGTGCGGACTTTCCAGCCGGGTGGCGCGCGACATCTGCTCGCAGAAAGGCCTCGCAGAGGCGGAGAAGGAGCTCGAATCCGCGCAGCGCTCAGGCGTGCAGGTGATCACGTCATCATCGGCAAGCTACCCGCCGCTGCTGGTCCAGATCGCCGACCCTCCTTTGGCGCTTTACGTGAAGGGCGATGTGAGCGCGCTCTCGCGCCCCGCGGTGGCGATCGTGGGGAGCCGAAGGCCGAGCGCGTACGGCAGCTCGGTTGCGCACCGGCTGGCGGCGGACCTTGCCCAAAGACAACTCGCGATCGTAAGCGGCCTCGCGCGCGGGATTGACTCGGCGGCGCACCGCGGCGCGCTCGAAGTGAAGGGCGCAACGGTGGCCGTGCTGGGCAGCGGCATCGATGTAATTTACCCGCGGGAAAACAAGGGCCTGGCCGAGCAGTGCTCCGCGAATGGCGCGCTGGTTTCGGAATTTCCCCTGGGAACGTCGCCCGCGCCGGAGAATTTTCCGATCCGCAACCGGATCATCAGCGGCCTCTCGCTCGGCACTCTGATCGCCGAGGCGGCGGAATATAGCGGGTCGCTGATTACGGCGCGCCTGGCGCTGGAGCAGAACCGGGAGGTTTTCGCCGTGCCCGGCAACATCACGTCGCCGCAAAGCTTTGGCCCTAACATGCTGATCAAACAGGGTGCTAAGCTGGTGGACGACTGGATGGACGTTATCGAAGAGCTTCCGGCGGAGGCGCGGATGCAACTTCAGGCGTTCGCCGCCGCATCGGAACCTTCTGCGGAAGAGGCGGGGACGGCGCGGCCTTCGCCTGGACTCGACGGCGATCAGAAAATCGTCTATGGGGCGTTGCGCGCTGATGAGGCGCTCTTCGTCGATGCAATCTGCGAGAACGCCTCCATGCCGCAGCCCCGCGTTCTGACGGCGCTGCTGGGCCTCGAAATGAGCGGCCTGGTGCGCCAACTGCCGGGCATGAATTTTGTGAGGAAGTTATAGACAAGAATGGCTGAAAAGCATGTAGAGGCGGCTCTATGCCGCCACCCTGCTATCCAGTACACTGGATTTATGGCGATATAGAATCGCCTCTACGCTGCTCGGGAGGCGGCTTCCAGCACCCGGAAAACCGATTATGGCTAAATCTCTCGTAATCGTCGAATCGCCGGCCAAGGCGAAAACTATCAATAAGTACCTGGGGCCCGACTACACCGTAAAAGCGTCGATGGGCCACGTGCTCGACTTGCCCAAAAAAGAACTGGGCGTAGACATTCAGGGCGGCTTTAAGCCGACCTATATCACGATCCCCGGAAAGAAAGACGTGATCCGCGAGTTGCAAAGCGCGGCGCAGAAATCAGACGCGGTTTACCTCGCCGCAGACCCGGATCGCGAAGGCGAGGCCATCTGCGCGCACTTGGTGCAGTTGCTGAGCCCTAAGCAGAAGAAGATTCATCGCGTGCTCTTTAACGAAATCACGCGGAACGCCATCCGCGCCGCGTTCGAGCACCCCGGCGAGATTGACTCGCGGCTGGCGGACGCGCAGCAGGCGCGGCGCATCCTCGACCGGCTGGTGGGTTATCAGGTAAGTCCGCTGCTTTGGGACAAGGTAAAGCGGGGCATCTCCGCAGGCCGCGTGCAGACGGTGGCGCTGCGCCTCATCGTGGAGCGCGAGCGCGAGATTCGCGCCTTTGAGAAGAAAGAGTATTGGACGATCACCGCGAACCTCGCTGCCAAGAATCCTCCCGCCTTCGACGCGCGGCTGGCGAAGATCCGGGGAGAAGACCCGGAGATCACCAACGAGGAAGCCGCACGGCAGCACACCGCCGCCGCTGAAGCTACCGGCTTCGTGCTCAAATCCGCCGTCACACGGGAGAAGAAGAAATACCCGGTGCCGCCCTTTATCACCAGCAAGCTGCAGCAGGAGGCGGTGCGAAAGCTTCGCTTTTCCGCCAAGAAGACCATGATGGTAGCCCAGCGCCTTTATGAGGGTGTCGACCTGGGCGACGAAGGCTCGGTTGGGCTCATCACCTACATGCGAACCGATTCCACCCGCGTGGCCGATAGCGCGCTAGACGCGGCGCGCGACTACATCCTGAAGCAGTTTGGCGGCGATTACGTGCCGCCAAGCCCGGTGCGCTACAAGAGCAAGAAAGGCGCGCAGGACGCCCACGAAGCCATTCGACCCACCGAGCCGGGGCGCACGCCCGATTCCGTGAAACGCTACCTCAGCCCCGATGAGACGAAGCTCTATAAGCTCATCTGGCAGCGGTTCATCGCCTCGCAGATGATGCCGGCCATCTTCGATCAGACGACGCTCGAAATCACCGCCGGCGATGATTATCTGTTCCGCGCCACAGGCTCGGTTGAGCGCTTCAACGGATTTCGCGCCATCTACGAAGAAGGTCAGGATGATAAGGCCGGCGAAGAGGAATCCGAGGAGCTGAAGCACCGGCTGCCGGTTGTCGAGGAAGGCGAGCGGCTGAAACTGAACAAAATGCTCCCCGAGCAGCATTTCACCGAGCCGCCGCCCCGGTACAACGAGGCGACGCTGGTGAAGGCGCTCGAGGAGAAAGGCATCGGGCGGCCTTCGACGTACGCCAACATTCTCTCTGTGATCCAAAACCGCGAGTACGTGGAAAAAGTGGAGGGCCGGTTCTACCCCAGCGAGCTCGGCATGGTCACCAGCGACCTGCTGGTGAAGAACTTCAGCGAAATCTTTGATGTGGCCTACACCGCGCGGATGGAGGAAGAGCTCGACGCGGTGGAAGCAGGAAAGCTCACCTGGACCGACGCGCTGGGCGAGTTCTACAAGAAATTCAAGAAGGAGCTGCGCGCGGCCGAGCGCGACATGGCAGACCTGAAGGGCGAGGGCATCCCCACCGAGGAGAAGTGCGAAAAGTGCGGAAAGCCTATGGTGATCCGCCTCGGCCGGAACGGATCATTCCTCGCCTGCACAGGCTACCCGGAATGCGAAGGCACGCGCGATCTTACCCCTGAGCTCGCGAAGCAATACGGCGGCGGTCCGGCGGCGCCTGAGGTGCCCGAGCAGCAGTGCGAAAAGTGCGGCAAGCCGATGGCCGTAAAGCGCGGGCGCTTCGGGTTTTTCCTGGCATGCACGGGCTACCCGGAATGCCGCAACACCAAGCGCATCGTCGTGGGCGACGGCAAGGCGACCGCGGTGGCGGACGTCACGCTCGACGAAAAGTGCCCGGAATGCGGCTCCCAACTGGTCATCAAGCACGGCCGCTATGGGCAGTTTACGGCGTGCAGCAATTATCCCAACTGCCGGTACATCAAGCGCCAGACGCTCGGCATACCGTGCCCGGAGAAAGGCTGCTCGGGAGAAATCGTGGCCCGGCGAAGTAAGAAAGGGCGCACATTTTACGGCTGCAGCCGCTATCCGGAATGCAAGTTTACGGCCTGGGACAAGCCCCTGAACGAGCCTTGCCCCGATTGCGGCTCGCCGATTCTGCTGGAAAAGACCACCAAAAAAGCCGGCCCGGTGCGCTATTGCCCCAACGAGGCCTGCAAGTTCGAGCGGGCCGCGGTGTGACCTCTGAGGGGCGCCGCGCTCTTCAAACATGGTGCCGGGCGAGGGGCCGACGCCATGCGCTCCGCAATCTGAAACTCGACTTTCCACCCGCCGCCGCGCTTCCCGCCCAAACATTCAACTGAGTGAGTTTGACAAACCCGCCGCAATCCCGCTACTGTATCGCATTTCCATGAAGATTCTGGTTTTGGGCTCGGGCGGCCGCGAACACGCAATCACCTGGAAGCTGCGCGAAAGCCAGCAGACGGAGACGATTTACTGCGCCCCCGGTAACGCTGGAATCGCCCAGGAAGCTGAATGTATGGCCGCCGACCTTTCCAAGCCCGAAGAAATGGTGAGCCTGGCGAGGCGGGTTGAGGCGGATCTGACCGTGGTCGGGCCGGAGGCGCCGCTGGCGGCGGGCGTGGTGGATGCGTTCGAGCAGGCGGGGCTGCCCATCGTCGGCCCAACTCGCGCGCTGGCACGGCTCGAGAGCAGCAAGGCTTTTGCCAAGGAGTTCATGGCGCGGCAGGGCATTCCCACCGCGCGCTTTTCGGTTGCTGAAACGCATGCCGCCGCCTTGCGGACACTCGAAAACTTCTCGCTTCCAGTCGTCATCAAGGCGGACGGGCTTGCCGCCGGCAAGGGTGTGGCGGTGGCCCGAACGCGGGAAGACGCGGAGCGCTCGCTCAGCGAATTCATGAGCGAGAGGAGACTGGGAGACGCTGGCGCCCGCGTGGTGATTGAAGAATGCCTCACCGGCGAGGAAGTCTCCTGCATCGTGCTCAGCGACGGCCGCACCGTGATGCCGCTTGCGCCCTCGCAGGACCACAAGACTCTGCTCGATGAAGATGAAGGCCCGAACACGGGCGGCATGGGAGCATACAGCGACGACGCGATCCTCGACGAGGAGACGCGCAGCGCCATCGCGGAGCGCATCATCAAGCCAACCTTCGCCGGTATCGAGGCGGAGGGCGCGTCCTATCGCGGCTTTCTCTATTTCGGCCTGATGCTCACTGCGCAGGGGCCTATGCTGCTGGAATACAACGTGCGCCTGGGCGACCCGGAAGCGCAGCCCATCCTGATGCGGCTGCGCTCGGATTTCGCCGAGCTGCTCCGAGCCACGTTGGAAGGAAACCTGGGCGCGCACGACGCGCACTGGAGCCCCAATCCCGCCGTGTGCGTCGTGCTTGCCTCAGGCGGCTACCCCGGCAGTCCAAAAACGGGCGATCTCGTCACCGGGTACGATCTCGCCGAAAAAACGGGAGGAGTGAAGGTGTTCCACGCCGCCACCGCGTTTGAGGATCATCGCCTGCTCACCTCCGGCGGCCGCGTCCTGGGCGTCACTGCCATTGGCGAGGACTTGCCGGCGGCCATCCAGCGGGCGTATGCCGCGGTTGGGAAGATCGAATTCCCGGGCATGCAGTATCGGCACGACATCGGCGCCAAGGGGCTGCGCCGCCACGTTACTCCCTCACCCGCCGGATAGGACGGCCGCTGTAGCGCCGGTGTCCCCACCGGCGACCTTCGGCGGCGAGGATGCCGCCGCTACAGCGCGGCTTGGCTACCGCGCCAGCAAGCTCTGAACGGCGCGAAACTGCGAGCTCACCGCAAGCAATCCGATCATGAGGCAGGCGTTGTACGTGACGTGCATCACCACGCTCGGAGCGAGCGATCGCGTGACGCCGCGAGTGATCGAGAACGCGAGGCCCACCAGGAAAATAAGAAAAACGTGGTCCCAGGCTCCCCAATACTCGGGGATGTGCATCGCCGCGAATAAAACGGCCGTGATGCCGATCGCGAACCCGAGGCCGGCGTGGACCTCGAAGATGGAAAACAGCACGCCCCGGAAAATCAGCTCCTCCATAAATGGGGCTATCACTACGGCGAACACCGCTACCGCTATCGACGCCGCCTGCGAGCTGAACAGCCGCTGCAGCGGGAAATGGGTCTTATCCGGCAGGAACACCGGAATCACTTGCACGGCGATGGTGATGAGAATTCCCGCGCCGATGTAGTGCAGAACGCGCATGCGCGTGAGGCGGCCCCAGCGGATGCCGTTCCAGAAGCGCATCCGATAGTGCACAACCACGAGGAAATAAATGTAAGCGAAGAGCAGGATATAGGCGAGGAACTGCGTAGCGAGAAGAAAGAACGTGTTGTGGGTGATCGCCTCGGGAGTAGGCCGCCAGCCCACAACCGGCCTCAGCGCCGCATAGATAGCCAGGGCCACCACGTTCGAGCCGAGGATCACCACCACGACCGCCACAAGGAACAGAACCAGGTCTCGATAGGTCCAGGGCTCAGGCGCCAAGGTGTCGCGCGGAGGCGGTTCCGCAGGCGGCGCGAACTGCTCGTGATTCTCACTCATGTTGCCGGCTGATGAGTAGGTGCGGCACGTCTTTTGCGCTGTAGCTTTTTGAAAAATAAAAGGCCGTGGTCACAGACCGCCGCTACAGCAGGGCGGGCGCCATGGACCTTCACTTTGTGCGCTCCCGTCTCGCGCCCAGCGCGGCAGCGAGCAGAGGAATCATGATCTCATGATGGCCCGTCAGAGCGTAACCGCGGCTTTTCAGCTTCCCGCGCCCGGAGACTTCCGGGGCCGTCGGGCGCATCACCACATTCTGGAGCGGGCGGTAATGCTGGATGAAGTCGAGGTTCACTGTCGTGATGCCGCGCGGCGCGCGGCCCAGATTGGCGGCCAGGCTGAAGCACTTCAAAAACACCTCGGGCAGCATCACGGCTGAGCCCGCGTTGAGATAAACACCGCCGCCGTTCATTTCCCGCACCAGCGAAGCCAGCAGGAGAAAGTCGCGGTACGTCGCGGCGCCGAGCGCCCGCGCATCCATGGCCGGGTGCTGGTGAATGATGTCCGTGCCAATAGCCTCGTGCACCGTCACTGGAACGCCGCTGCGGTAGGCCAGGGCGAGCACACTGAACTGCTTGAATTTCGCATCTCGCACGCCGGCCAGAAAGCGTCCCGCCGCTTCGCCCAGGCCCAAGTCCAACTTCTCTCCGATCGCGATGCTTTCGTGAATCAAACGCCCGGTTTCTTCCGCCATGCCAAACTGGCCAGTTCCGAGGGCAGCCGCGACGTCCTCCGACGTTGCCCCCGCCAGCGCCACCTCAAAATCATGGATGAGCGCCGCGCCATTCATGGCGAGCGCCGTCGCGTACCCGCGCCGCATGAGGTCGTTCAACACGGGCCCCAGCCCTACCTTAATCACGTGCCCGCCCAGGCCCCAGATGATCGGCTTGCGTTTTTCGCGAGCTCGTTCCAGCGCCTCGACCACCGCGCGAAAACTCTCGCCGGCCAAAATGCGCGGCAGAGAGTTCATCCACTCCCGGACCGAAGCGCCGGGCCGGCAGACTTGCGCAAATTCACCGATGGTGACTTTGCTGGAACGGTTCTTGAGAGGATAAGTTCTGACGCGGTCGAGTTTGAGAGGCCGGATGCTGTAGGAGGTCACGGGAATAGGTGCCAGGTGTCAGAAGACGTGAATAAATTCGGGCTTTATCATTCTGAGGAGGTCGCGGCGGCGAACGACGAAGAATCCCTGTATTTGCTTTTCCTCTCTAAATACCGGCATGCTTCGCTGCGCTCAGCATGACAATTGGAAATTTGTTTCACATATCTTTGCGCTTCCTTTGCGCCTTGGCGTCTTTGCGAGAGGCTTGTCAGTCTTTCAATCCATTCACAACCCGGACGATTCCATCCTTGATGAGCTCGGTATCGAAATTGATCAAAAGGCCAAGTTTCAGATTTGCCAGGCGCAGATATGTGAGCAACTGCTTTTTATGAACGGGGGCAAGGGCCTCTACAGATTTAACCTCAACAATGACTTTGGCTCAGACGATCAAATCCGCGCGGAAGCCGGCCTCCATATGAATGGTTTCGTAGACCAGAGGTATCGCTTGCTGCCGCGCCACAGAAATGCCGCGTTTCGTTAGCTCGTGAGCCATCAATACTTCGTAGACGGATTCGAGCAGGCCGGGACCGAAACTCGTGTGAATCTGGTAGGCAACATCCACGATCTGCTTGGCGATCTCGTTTTCGGCCAGACAAGAGCCTCTCGCAAAGGCGCAAAGACGCAAAGGAAGCGCAAAGCACTTTGTGTTCTGCTTTGCATGTCTCGATCACACGAGGTGCGCGTAGTCAAAAGTAGCCCTACGGCTCCGACTGAAGATGGGACCATGCTTCGTCCTCTTCGGGACGGACCCAATCTGGCGCGAGAGCCGGTTCGCTGAGCAACGCTGTCGCGCTCGCCTTGGGCCTGTCGTCCAGAATCGTGACCAGCGCTCTCCGTGCCGCCGGCAGCCTGATTTCCTCCAGCAGGCGCACATCTCCGTTTTCGTCGACTACGGCCTCTAGGGTTCGAATCATTGCTCTCTCCTATTTCCCCGCTGAGAGCGCCGGTGCGTGGCTCAGTACGGCGGCCAGCGCACGGCCGGTGTGGGAGCGCTCGTTGCGGGCGACGTCTTCGGGCGTTCCGGCCGCAACCACGTTTCCGCCCGCCTCGCCGCCCTCGGGGCCGAGGTCGGTAATCCAATCCGCTTGCTTAATAACGTCCAGATGATGCTCGATGATGATGATGGTGTTACCCAGGTCTGTCAAGCGGCCGAGCACGGCGAGCAGTTGCTTCACATCGTCGAAGTGCAAGCCGGTAGTAGGCTCGTCGAGTATGTACAAGGTGCACCCGGTCTGCCGCCGGCTGAGCTCCCGCGCCAGCTTGATGCGCTGCGCCTCGCCCCCGGAAAGTGTTGTGGCCGCCTGCCCCAGATGAATGTAGCCCAGACCAACGTCCACCAGCGTCTGAAGCTTCTGCCGGATGGCCGGAATATTTTCGAGCACCGGCAGCGCGCCGGCAACGGTCATCTCCAGCAGGTCTGCGATAGATGCACCCTTGTATCGGACGGCGAGCGTTTCGGAGTTGTAGCGCCGCCCGCGGCACACCTCGCAGGTGACAAAAACGTCGGGAAGGAAGTTCATTTCGATCCGGCGCAGCCCTTCGCCCTGGCACGCCTCGCAGCGGCCGCCCCTCACGTTGAAGCTGAACCGCCCGGCGCGATAGCCGCGCTGCCGTGACTCGGGGAGCATGGCAAATAGATCCCGGATCGGGGTAAAGACGCCCGTATAGGTGGCGGGATTCGACCGCGGTGTTCGCCCGATCGGCGACTGATCGATTACCACGACCTTGTCGATGTGCTCAGCGCCTGTAATCTTGCGATGCTCGCCGGGTTCGGCCAGCGCCCGATAGAGCTTCTTCGCGAGCGCCCGATACAGGATGTCATTCACGAGCGTAGATTTTCCCGAGCCGGAAACGCCCGTCACAACATTCAGCGCGCCCAGCGGAAACCGCACGTCGATATCCTTCAGGTTATTCGCCCGCGCGCCCAGCACGCCGAGCGATCTGCCGTTCACCTTGCGCCGCGCCTCCGGCACCGGAATCGAAAGCGCGCCGGAAAGGTACTGGCCGGTAAGCGATTCAGCCGTCTCGGCGATCCGCTCCGGCGGGCCGCAGGCCACCAAGCGCCCGCCCCGCTGTCCCGCGCCGGGGCCTAGGTCCACAACGTAATCGGCGCGCCGGATGGTCTCCTCGTCGTGCTCCACCACGAGCACGGTATTGCCGAGGTCGCGAAGGCGCTCGAGCGTGCTCAGCAGGCGATGGTTATCGCGCGGGTGCAGACCAATGCTCGGCTCGTCGAGTACATAGAGCACGCCGCGGAGGCGCGAGCCGATCTGCGTGGCCAGGCGGATGCGCTGGCTCTCGCCGTTCGAGAGCGTGGCCGCCGAGCGGTCCAGGCTGAGATAGCCGAGGCCCACCTGATGCAGAAATTCCAGCCGTTCCCTCACTTCGTTAAGAATGCGGCGCGCCAGAATCTCCTCGCGCCCGCTCAGCCGCATCCCGCGCACCACCTCGATTTCGCGCTCCACGGGAAGCGCCGTGAAATCCGCGATTGAGAGCCCCGCCACCTTCACCGCCAGGCTCTCCGCGCGCAACCGCTTTCCCTCGCAGGTGGGGCACTGGATAGCGGACATGTACTGCTCGAACCATTCCCGGTAATTCTCCGACGCGCTTTCGCTGTACCAGCGGTCGAGCAGGGGAATGACGCCCAGAAAGGAGTGATGCGAGCGCGAGCCGTTGGCGGGCTTGCCGTAGAGAATCAGGTTCTGAACCTTGCGCGGGAGATCGGCGAACGGCTCATCCAGGTTAAAGCCGAATTCCGAGGCGGCGCGCATCAGGCTGCGGCGCATTACGGATGATCCGGCGCCCGGGCCCAGTCCGCCGGCCAGCAGCGGCCGCGACCAGTCCGCTACCACCTTGGCGGGGTCGAAGGAGTAGAGGCTCCCGAGGCCGTGGCACGTGGGGCAGGCGCCGTAGACGCTGTTAAATGAAAACGAGCGCGGCTCGAGCGCGGGCACGCTGGTTCCGCAATTCACGCACGCGGATTCCTGCGAGTACAGCCGCTCCTCGCCGTCCACCACGGCCACCTGCACGATGCCATCGGTCAGCTTCGTGGCCGTCTCGATCGAGGCTGACAGGCGGCCCTCGATACCGGGCTTCAGCAGCAGACGGTCGATCACTACTTCCACGGTGTGATTGCGGCGGCGGTCCAGCGGAATCTCTTCATCGAGCTGCCGAAGCTGACCGTCTACCCGCACGCGCACGAATCCCTGCTGGGCCAGCTTCTCAAAC
>JBOGJW010000189.1:0-4551 GCA_050745245.1 Terriglobia bacterium
CGGCCTTGCGGCGGCAACCAAACGCCATTTACAGTCATTCCCGCGAAGCTTGTCCTCCGCGCAGGCGGGGGAGCGGGAATCCATTTCATTAATGGACCCCCGCTTTCGCGGGGGTGACGGCGGGCCGCGAGCACCCAAAATGTTTGCTAAAAAAACAAGAATTTACGGTATTGCACTGCAGAGTTTCGCCTACCCGCCTCCCGCTGAGGAATTTCGATGCTACAGTGGGGCCTGTGCTCGCCCTTGAGCGAAGCCCGGGATTGGAGGTAACCGTCTGATGAAACCGGCCGGATTCAGTTCGGCTCCCTATCAACCGGAGCGCTTCCGGGATCAAGTTGCCCTGGTGATGGGAGGCGCGCAGGGCATCGGCCAAGCCATTGCGCGGCGGCTGGCGCTGGAAGGCGCTCAAGTCGTGGTGGCGGATATCGACCGGGAGATGATGGCGCGAACGGCTCGCGAGCTGACCGAGGCGGGCGGGCGCGTTCAGAGCTTCGCGTGTGACGTGCGTAAAGCGCGCCAGGTTGAGTCAACCGTCCGAGGAACAGTTCGGGCTTGCGGCCGGATTGACATCCTGATGTTCATCGCCGGCGTTGGGAAAACCATGCCGTTTACGCGCACCAGCGAGGCGCACTGGGACTGGACCATGGATACCAATCTGAAAGGCGCCTATTTCGCCGCGCGTTCGGTAGCGCCTCACATGATCCGGCAGCGGTACGGAAAGCTGGTCTTTATGGCGTCCACCAACGCCTGGGACGCGGAAGCGGAGCTCGCGCCCTACAACGTTTCAAAGGCGGGGGTCTTTCTTCTGGCGAAGACGCTGGCCCGCGAGCTGGGCTGCTACGGGATCAATTCCAACGCGGTCGGACCGGGCCTGATCAGCACGCGCCTGACCCGGCCGGTGTTGCGGAACCGCAAGTTCATGGAGAAGTACAAAAACTTGATCCCGCTTGGACGCCTTGGCACGCCGGAAGACGTGGCCGGCCCCGCAACTTTCCTGGCCTCGCGCGACGCGGACTACGTGAATGGAGTTCTGCTGTTCGTCGATGGCGGGCAACTGGCCTGAGCATGTAGCGGCGGGTTTATCCCGCCAGCCCAAGAATGGCGGCGTAAAGCCGCCTCTACGCGTTTTTAAGCAACCTGCTAAAATCGCTCACAGTGAATCAGGCGGCCGTGGTGCAACCGGCCGGGAAGCGGTGTAAACCGGCCGCCCTCGAATGCTATACTCGCACGGGACGCGCAGGCGCGGCCCGTGCGGCGCCGCGAAGCATTCAATGACCGAACCCCGAAAGATCCTCGTCCGCGCAACCAACTGGATTGGCGACGCCGTGATGTCCGTGCCGGCGCTGGACGCGCTGCGGGCGGGCTTCCCGGAGAGCGAAATCGTGGTGCTGGCGAAACCCTGGGTCAGCGACGTGTACTACCGCCATCCCGCGGTAACGCGGCAGATCATTTACGATTCGGAGAAGGAGCATCGCGGAACTCGCGGCTTCTCGCGGCTCATCCGCCGGCTGCGTGACGAGCGATTTGACGCCGCCGTCCTGCTGCAGAACGCCTTTCACGCCGCGTGGCTGGCGTGGCGGGCGGGCATCCCGGTTCGGATCGGCTATGCGCGAGATGGCCGCGCGCCGCTGCTGACCACCGCCGTTGAAGCGCTGCCGCCGGCCGCCTATGGCCATCAGGCGTACTATTATCTGCATCTGCTTTTCCGCGCCGGCCTCATCGCCCGGCCCGAGCCGCCGCAGCCCCTGGAAGAAACCCGGCTGGCGGTGCAGCCGGAGGAACAAGCCTGGGCCGAGCGGTACCTGGGCTCTCTGGCGTTACAGGGCCCGCGCTTCCTGATCGGGCTCGCGCCCGGCGCCGCCTATGGTCCCGCCAAGCGCTGGCCCGCCGCCCGTTTTGCCGAGCTGGCGGACCGGCTGATCGCCGCGCTCAGCGCCGACGTGCTGATCTTCGGCTCGCAAGCGGAGAAAGCACTCGCCGAAGACGTGGCCGGGGAGATGAAGCATACGCCGAGCATCGTGGCCGGGGAGACGGCGCTCCGGCAGTCGATGGCGATGCTCGCGCAGTGCCGTCTGGTGGTGAGCAACGATTCGGGGCTGATGCACCTTTCAGCCGCGCTGGGCCTGCCCGTGATCGCGATTTTCGGCTCAACCAATCCGTACGCTACCGGCCCGCTTGGCCCCTTTACGCGCGTGCTCCACAACCCAGTGGCGTGCAGCCCGTGCGGGCTGCGCGTCTGCCCCATCGATTTACGGTGCATGGAGGGGCTGAGCGTGGACGCGGTGTATCGCGCCGCGCTGGAATGCGTGAAGCGACTCGGCATCGCCTACGATCGCGCGCCAGGCGGCCGATAACACCCGTGCAGATCTCCGCCCGCGACCGCAAAACGCTGCTGGCGATCATCAGCCGATTTGGACGGCGGCGGATCGCTGTGCTCGGCGATTTCGTCGCCGACGAGTTCATCTACGGTGAGATCGCCCGCGTCTCGCGCGAGGCGCCGGTGCTCATCCTGAAGCAGCGGGAAAAGCGAATCTTGCCGGGCGGCGGCGCCAACGCCGCCAATAATCTGGTAGAATTTGGGGCGCAAACGGAGCTCGCCGGCGCGGTAGGAGAGGACGAAGCGGGCGAGGCCCTGCTCAGCTATTTCCAGGACAAGGGAGTTTCGACAAAATTACTGCAGCGCTTCCCGGATTTCATCACTCCGGCCAAGTGCCGCGTGCTGGGAGGAATCGGGCACGGTCTTCCACAACAGATTGTGCGCGTGGACCGGGAACCGCGCCGGCCGCTGGGCGCACTGGCTCGCAGGACGGTGGCGCGCAGTCTTTTGCCCAGCCTCGATTCCTGCTCCGCGGTTCTGATCTCGGACTACGGGTACGGCGCCACGGGCGCGGACGAGGCCCGGTTCCTGCGCCGGCGCGCCGGGCGTATTCCGGTGACGGTGGATTCGCGGTACGATATCGCCAGCTATAGCCGCTTGACGGCAGCGACCCCGAACGAGCTAGAGCTTGAGGCGGCTTTCGGCCAGCGTACCGAGGAGAACATCGAGATGCTGCATCGCCTTGCCGGGCGCATGCTGCGGCGCACGGCGCTGGAGGCGCTGGTGGTGACGCGCGGGCGCGAAGGGATGGTCCTCTACGAGCCGGGTAAGAAGCCGCGAGTGCTGCGAATCTTCGGAAGCGACCAGGTGGCGGACGTGACCGGGGCGGGAGACACCGTGATCGCCGCATTCACGCTGGCGCTGGCCGCCGGAGCAAGCTTTCCCCACGCCGCGATGCTCGCCAACTGCGCTGGCGGGCTCGTCGTGATGAAGCGCGGAACGGCCACGGTGACCGGGCGCGAGCTCGCTGAAGCCATCCGGAACGCATGAACAGCAAAATCATTCCGCGTGACGAGGTGACCGCGCTCGGGGAACGGCTCCGGCGCGAAGGGCGCGCAGTCGTCTTCGCCAACGGCTGTTTCGACCTTTTGCACGTCGGCCATATTCGGTATTTGCGGGACGCAAAAAGCCAGGGCGACGTGCTCGTGGTCGGCGTCAACGATGACCGCGCTGTGGCCGCGCTCAAGGGGCCGGGCAGGCCGCTGATGGGGGAGAGCGCGCGGGCCGAGCTGGTGGCGGCCATCGACTTTGTGGATTACGTCGTGATCTTTGAAGGGCTCACCGCTGAATCGATTCTGCGCGACTTGCGCCCCCACGTGCAGTGCAAAGGCACCGACTACACTACGGACTCAGTTCCGGAGAGGAAAGTCATGACGGAGCTGGGAGCCAGCATTCGGATTGTGGGCGACCCGAAGGCCCACTCCACCCGCGAAATTCTGGAAGAGATCAGGAGGCGATTCCACGCGCGAGGCGGCGTGCGAAAGGGCGAGGGCGCCGCCGGGCCCGCGTGATCGCCACCTCGAGGAACATGATAAAATAAGGGCGGGAATGTAATGCAAGTCGCTATCGAATTGCCCGAAGACATCGCCGAGGGCCTGCGGGCCAAGTGGAAGGATTTACCGCGCCACACGCTAGAGGCCGTTGCTTTGGAGGGATATCGCTCCGGGGCCTTAACGGAGTCTCAGGTTCGCCGTGTTCTGGGAATCGCAACACGGGTGGAAGTTAATGCCTTTTTGAGAGACCACGGCATCTATTACGACCTCACGCCTTCTGAAGTCGATCAGGAAATCAGGACCAACGAGCGCTTGCTCGAACAGAGAGAGCGGGAATCCCGGTCCTGATGATCGTCGTTGCCGATACAACTCCCCTTAACTATCTCATCCTCATCGACCGGGTCAGCCTTCTGAAAGCTTTGTGCGGCCGCGTTGTCATTCCACCGGCAGTCGTTTCCGAGCTTAAGGACGACGCTACTCCAGGAAAAGTCAGGAGTTGGATCCGCAATCATCCCGATTGGCTGGAGGTCCGATACACTACTGTCTCAACAGACCCCAGTCTGGCCCACCTGGACGGCGGTGAAAGGGATACGATTATCCTGGCCCAAGAGGTTAGTGCGGATTTTATAGTGGACCCCAATTTTAAGACCACGGAATAGGATAAGAGTTGTCGGGGTTGGA
>JBOGJW010000190.1:0-9587 GCA_050745245.1 Terriglobia bacterium
CCGCAAAATAATAGAAATCGGTCACTCCGAGCGCGTGGCGTTCGAGCCTCCAGTAATCCTTGAGATGCAGTCCGACGTGAAACCCAACCGGCCAGTCATAGTACTGTCCGCCGATCGGATTGTGCAGCGGACGGCCTTGGACGTGGCACTGAATGCAAACGTCGTTGGCGTCCACGTAATCCAGGCGTGCGGGGTTGATAATGTTGGTTAGGTATTGTGCGGGATTTTTTACATGCTCGCTGCCAGGACCGTGGCAGCGTTCGCAGCCTACATTCCACTCGGTCACGGCATGAGTTGTGATGTCGTAGTTCACCGAGTGGCAGCCGTCGCATAGAGGCCCGGTGGGGCGCTTCATGTTGTCCGGCGGATAGAGCCGCGCCCACCAGTCTTCTCCCTTTGTCACAAAGAACGGAAGCCACTGATGGGTTTTGATGTCCCACTGGGCGGGGAGCACGTAATAATTATTGCCGACCTTCTCGAAGTAGCGCTGCTTCCAGAGGCTTCCGTAAACGAACGCGATCTGATTCCTGGTGAATGTCACGAAAGAAGGCGCGTTCAAGAAATTCGCCAGGATCGCTTCGGGGTGAGTTCGCGGGTCGCGCACCACGTTCGCCATCGGTGTTTTCTTCCAGCGCGCATAGATCTCCGCGTGGCATTCTTCGCAGGCTTTCGAGCCGACGTAGCGGGCTGAAGCTGCGGCTTTGACCGGCGATGTCCTGACCGCCAAAAGTACGCTGACGACAAGTAGACAGCGCCAGTTTGTGGCCCAAGGTCGCATCTCTTCATCCTGAGGATTTAGCTAAGTCTGACCATTAGCAGAGGAGTTGTCAATTCGCGCAAGCGCTTCCGTCCCCCCTCAAGAAGAGAACGCTCATGCCTTCTGCCACGCGCCTTGCCGGAAATGCCTGGCCTTGACCTATACTGTTTCCGCTCCCGCCGGTCCCGCTGGCGGAAGACTCGTTTTTTCTGGAGGAAGCTGATGCGATTCTTTATGGCGGAATTGGTAGGAACACTTCTGATGATCTTGCTCGGCGATGGCGTGGTGGCGGGCGTGTTGCTGGCGAGATCGAAGGCCGAGAAGTCCGGCTGGATCGTGATTACGACGGGCTGGGGCATGGCCGTGGCGGTGGGAGTTTATGCTGTCGGTCGCATCAGCGGCGGTCATCTGAACCCCGCCATCACGCTCAGTTACGCGCTGGTGGGGCGTTTTTCTTGGGCGCACGTGCTGCCGTACATTGGCGGGCAGCTCATCGGCGCGTTCGCGGGCGCGGTGCTGGTGTGGATCGCCTATTTCGCGCACTGGAGCGTAACTGAGGACAAGCAGGCGAAGCTGCTGATTTTTTCCACCATGCCTGCCATCCGGCACAACCCCGCAAATATCGCGACCGAGGCGATCGGTACATTTGTGCTGGTGTTTGGGTGCCTGGCGATCGGCGCCAATAATGCGCCCACGCAGACCGGGCTCACGCCGCTGCTCGTCGGCTTCCTGGTGTGGGCCATCGGCCTTTCGCTCGGCGGGCCTACCGGGTACGCCATCAATCCGGCGCGCGACCTTGCGCCGCGCATCGCCCATTGGATTCTGCCGATTCCCGGCAAAGGAAGCTCCGGATGGAATTATGCGTGGATACCCATCATCGGCCCCTTGCTCGGCGGCATCCTGGGAGCCGTGGCGTATGTGAAATTGTTCTGAAGGGCATGGCGGCGTGCAGCGCCGGCGTCTCTCCGGCATTTCTCTTATCAACCGCCGCCAAGATGGAGGCGCTATAGTTGCGGCGCCGGCGAGTTCTCCGTCATAATGGTTCGCTTATTTCGCACTTGCACGCGAATTCAGGAGGCGCGATGTCGCACAGCTTCAGATTTGCCGCCACAGCTCTTGTTGTCACTCTCTGCGCGATTGTTCTTGCTTCGCCGCAAGCCCGGGCGGCAGATCACATCGTTTCCACGGCTCGCCTGCACCGGTCGCTGGCCGATTCGGCGGCCAGGCGGCAGGCGAACGTCGCCCGCGTTGAAGCGTTCTTCTCTTCGAAGCGGGCCCGGCGGGCGCTGGGGGCGGGCGGGCTTGATCTGAAGCAGGTGAAGGAGGCCGTACCCGCGCTCAGCAACCAGGAGCTCGGGCAACTTGCAAAGCGGGCCGAGAGCGCGCAGAACAACTTCGCAGCCGGCGCGCTCACCAACGAGCAACTCACCTATATCGTGATCGCGCTTGCAACCGCCGTCGTGGTGATCCTGATTGTGGAGGCGTGAGATCATGCGACTTGACTCACCTCTTGTTGCGTTGCGGCGGTGACAGTGCCTTCGCCCTGCCTTGCCTTCGCGGTCCTGTTGCTCGCATTCGCCGCACAAAATCCAAGCATCCTGCACTCATCAAGCCGGCTGCAGGAGGTGCGGCAGCTCTATGCGCGGCATGATTGGCAAGGCGTGGTGCAGGCTACGCCGCCTCGGCCCGGCGACCCTGCCGAGGTCGATTACTACCGCGGAATGGCACTGGCGAAACTGAAGCGCTGGTCCGAAGCCCGGCAAGCATTCCTGCGAGGCCGCCGCAAGGCGCCGCGCGATAAGCGCTTCCCAACTGAGCTAGGCGGCGTCGCGTTCGTGCAAAAGAACTATGCGGAGGCCAAGCGGGAGCTCCGCGCGACGCTACGCCTCGACCCCCACGATCGCTACGCGCTGGATTTTATGGCGACCATTTACGAGCTCGAAGACAACACCGCCGCGGCGTTAAAGTACTGGAACCGCGCCGGGATGCCCGAGGTTCAGAAGATCACCTTCACCCCCACGCCCCAGCTTGATCCGGTTTTGCTGAACGGGGCAATCGCCTTCAGCCGCGGTGCGGTGTTGACCCTGCCCGCGTGGCGCACCACCCAGGCGCGGCTCGGCGCGCTCGGCGTGTTCACGCAGCCGCGCCTGGGCGTCCAGCCGCTCACGGGCGGCGGTTACGGCGTGCAACTTACTTCGATTGAGAGGAACGGCTGGGGGAATTCAAAGCTGCAGGGGCTCGTTTCGCTGCTTCGCGGCGCACCCTATGAGACGATCTACCCCGAGTTCTTCAACCTCGGCCAGTCCGCGATGAACTTCACCTCGCTGCTGCGCTGGGACCCCAACAAGGAGCGCGTTTTCACGTCATTTTCGAGCCCCATCGAAAGCAGCGCGGAATGGCGCTACGAATTGTACCTGGACGGGCGGCGCGAGAATTGGAATCTCTCAAATACGTTTTTCGGCGCGGCGGCTCCGGTGAATGACATGCGCCTTGAGAAGGTCGAGGGCGGCGCGCGCGTTGAGTCCGTCGTCAGCGGGCGGCTTCAGTGGAACATGGGCGTGGACCTTTCCGGGCGCAGCTTCAGCAACGTGCACCCGGCGACCCCGTCGGCGGCATCTTTCTTCAGAAACGGCTTCGCCCTGGAATATCGCGCTGGAGCCGGCAGCCGGATCATCGATCTTCCCGAACACCGCTTCAGCGTGGATGCAGGCGCCACATCGCAGGCGGGCAGAATGTGGCTGCGCGGCGCAAATCCATTCCTTCAGGCCGAAGGCAGCCTCCGCGCGCATTGGCTTCCGCAGGCGCAAGGCAATGACTACGAGATGAACTTCCAGGCGAGGGCCGGCAAGACCTGGGGAGCGGTTCCGTTCGACGATCTCTTCATCCTGGGCATCGAACGCGACAATGATCTGTGGCTGCGAGCGCACGTCGGGACCGCCGATGGAAAAAAGGGCAGCGCGCCGCTCGGCCGCAACTACTCACTATTCAACTGGGACGACTTCAAACGCATCTACACGAATGGATTCTTCAACCTGAGCGCCGGGCCGTTTCTGGACTGGGGCCGGATCAGCGATCCTTCAGGCGATTTTGGATCACGCCGCTGGCTGATGGATACGGGAATTGAGCTGAAGATCGGCGTGCTGGGGGGCGCCACCGTCGAGCTGGTCTTCGGCAAAGACCTGCGCACGGGGGCCAACGCGTTTTACGCCACGAGCCTTGGGATTGATTCATTGAGTCATTGAATCATTGCATCATTGACTCACTTAGCCAGGTTGCGCAGACTTCGTGCTTTTCGAAGGCTGCGGCAATTCTTTATGGATTCGGAACAAAGGCGCAGAGTTTCCAAAAACGGGAAACTCTGCGCTACCCCGCTCCGCTCGCTCAGAATGACAGTTCGTCTAGTTGTGGCCGTAAGGCCGCGCTGCTACCCGCTTTTCAGTGCAGCAATGGATCAATGACTCAATGAATCAATGACCTAATCTTCTCCAATCTCCAATCACCAATCGGAAATTCCTATGCCCGAGTCCAAGCTTTGTAAGAACTATATCGGGGGCCGCTGGGTCGAATCGGCCGGCGGCCGAACTTTCAAAGATCTGAATCCCGCCGATCCTCGCGAGGTGGTCGCCGTGTTCCCGGATTGCAACGCAATGGACATTGACCAGGCCGTGGCGGCGGCCCAGCAAGCATTCCGGGAGTGGCGGCTCACCCCCGCTCCGAAGCGTGGAGAGATTCTCTACCGCGCGGCGCAGATTCTGGAAGCGCGCAAAGAAGAGCTGGCGCGCGACATGACGCGCGAAATGGGCAAGGTGCTTACCGAGTCGCGCGGTGATGTGCAAGAGGCCATCGACATGACGTTCTACATGGCGGGCGAGGGGCGGCGCCAGTTTGGGCAGACCACGCCTTCCGAGCTTCCATCCAAATACTGCATGACGGAGCGCGTGCCGGCTGGCGTGTGCGCGCTCGTGACTCCCTGGAATTTCCCGATGGCGATTCCGGCGTGGAAGTGCATGCCGGCGCTAATCTGCGGCAACACAGTGGTACTAAAGCCCTCGCCCGAAGCGCCGCTTTCGTCATGGAACCTCGTCAAGATTCTTGAGGAGTCCGGCGTGCCCCCAGGTGTATTGAACCTTGTGACCGGCAGCGGGGCGGAGGCAGGCGCGGCGCTGGTGCGCCACGGCGGAGTGCGCGCAGTCTCCTTTACCGGCTCAACAGCAGTGGGCCGCGAAGTGGCGAAAAGCTGCGCCGAAACTTTTAAGCATGTCGCGCTCGAGATGGGCGGCAAGAACGCCATCATTGTAATGGACGATGCCGACCTGGACCTGGCTGCAGACGGCGCGCTGTGGGGCGGCTTTGCCACTTCCGGGCAGCGCTGCACGGCGGCCAGCCGCGTGGTGGTGCACAAGAAGATCTATTCGGAGTTCGCGGCGAAGTTCGTCGCGCGCGCCCGCGCGCTCAGGCTGGGTGACGGGCTCAACCCCGGCGTGCAGGCGGGGCCGCTGATCAGCGAGCGCCAGCTCCGGCGCGTAGAGGAACACGTCGGCATCGGCAAGGATGAGGGCGCGCGCCTGCTCTGCGGCGGCGCTCGTGTAAGCGGCGGCGAATGGGGCCGCGGCTGGTTCTTCGCTCCCACGATCTTCGGCGATTGCCACCCAGCGATGCGGATTGCGCGGGAGGAGATCTTCGGGCCGGTGGTGGCGCTGATTCCTTGTGACAACCTCGACGGGGCTATTGAGATCGCAAACAGCGTCGCCTACGGCCTCTCCGCCGCCATCTATACTCGGGATGTGAACAGCGCCTTCCGTGCGATGCGGGACACGGAGGCCGGAATCTTTTATGTAAACGCTTCAACTATCGGCGCTGAAACTCATCTGCCATTTGGCGGCGTCAAACAGACCGGAAATGGCCGCCGCGAGGCGGCCGTGGCCGCGCTTGATTTCTATTCCGAGTGGAAATCCATTTACATTGATTTCAGCGGGAAACTGCAAAGGGCGCAGATCGACTCTCAAACGCACGGAGGAACCTCATGAAGCGGATGATCTGGATCGTGCTGGCAATTATCTTGGTATCAATTCCCGCAGCCGCGGACGTTGTAACGCTGAAGAGCGGCGAGCAGCTTATCGGCACGTGGGAAAACGTGGAGGGCGGCAATCTGACGTTCAAATCGGACACGCTGGGCGAGGTGACGATTCCCCTCGCGAAGGTGAAATCGATGTCCTACGGCGCCGGCGTGATCGTGGAAAAGAACAAATCCACTGTGCGCGGCCGGCTTGAGCTGTTGCCCTCGGGGGATTGGCAGGTGACGAGCGCGGGTCAGAGCCAGACAATCCCGGCGGCGAGCGTCGAAGCGGCGATGCCGGTGTCCACGTTCAACGCACTCGAAGAGCATCAGGCGAAGCTGTGGCAAGATTGGAAAGGCAACGCTAATTTCGGTTATAACTTGCAACGCGGCGATCAGCAGACCGGTACCATCAGCGCCAACGTAGCCGCCACGCGCGAGCGGCCGGAGGCTCCCATCTTTCTGCGCCACTGGCGCACCAATTACAGTTTGCTAATGCTTTTCGCCAAGGCGCAACAAGATGGCTCCATCATCCGCTCCAATACGATCAGCACCGCTATACGCGAGGATTACCTCCTCTCGCCTTCCGATTTTCTATTCGTGATCGCTCAGCTTGATCACGTCCAGGCGCAGGGTGTTTATCTGAGGCAGACGTACGGCGGCGGCTTCGGTCATGACCTTGTCCACACCGCGCGCACCACTTTTACGGTAATCGGCGGTCTCACCTTCGTGAATTTGAGGTTCTACACCGGCGGCCCCGCCCAGCAGAGCGCCGAAGCGCTCGCCGGCGAAAAACTGAATGTTCAGGTGAGCAAGCGCATTGTGTTCAGCCATTATTTAAACTTCTACCCCAACCTCACCAGCACCGGCGAGTATCGCTTTGACACCACTTCGAGCCTCGGCATTAAGCTGACCTCCCGATTCTCCGCCAATGTCAGCCTGGTAGACCTCTACCTCAGCAATCCCACGCCCGGCAATCACAAAAATAATGTGGCGTTCACCACTGGGCTCGGCGTGGTGTTCTGATCCGAGACCGAGGCATTACGAACGCCGATCTCCTCGTGAAAAGGTCTCAAGCACACTCAGGGCCGCTATTTCGAAGACTTGGCTGAGCTCGCCGGGGGTCCGGCGACACAATAGCAGACGAATCGGCGCCTACGCCTTGGGGTGTGCGCGGTCGTAGACCTCGATGAGCTGCCGGATGGAGACCTGCGTGTACTTCTGCGTGGTGGAAAGGCTGGCGTGGCCGAGCATTTCCTGAATGGCACGCAGGTCGGCGCCCTCGCTCAGCAGGTGCGATGCAAACGCGTGGCGCAGCGAGTGCGGGCTGACGCGCATATTGGGACCAAACCGCGCGACGTAGTTCCTGACGATGCGGTGCACGGAGCGGTCGGTGAGCCGCCCTCCGCGCACGTTCAGAAACAGCGCCGGCGCGGAAGTCTTGTTCTCGCGCAGCATTTTTTCGCGCACCGGCAGATAGTTCATTAGCGCATTGCGGGCCTTGGAGCCGAACGGCACCATGCGCTCCTTATTTCCTTTCCCAAGCACCAGCACCATGCCCTCGCCCATCCGCGCGCTTCCCAGATTCAGCCCCGTCAGCTCGCTCACGCGCAGTCCGGAGGCGTAGAGCAGCTCCAGGATGGCGCGGTCGCGCAGCAGCGGAGGGTCGCCCGCTTCTGACTCGTGCGCCACGCGGTCGAGAAACCGGTTGGTTTCCTCCTCGGTCATGATGCGCGGCAGAGTTTTTGCCAGCTTGGGCGTGGAGAGTGCGGCGGTGGGGCTTTTCGCGAGCTTGCCGGCGTGGCAGAGAAATTTGAAGAATGCCCGCAGCGCGGCAAGCTTTCGCGCCACAGTGCTCTTGACCCTCTCGTGTTCGAGAAGGAATGCCAGGAATTCGCGCACGCTTGCCGCATCCACAGATTCAATCGAAAGCTCCACATCGCGATGCCGGGCGCGCAGGAAATCGCGAAACTGCATCAGGTCGCTGTGGTAGTTGCGCACGGTGTGGCGCGAGGCGTTACGCTCGTTTTTGAGATACCGGATAAACTGGCCGATGCATTCGTCCATGGCTCGATCTCCTCGAGGGCGCGGTCGCACTGAATGGATCGCCTCCGGGCGCGGTCGTGCTGCACGCGGCGGGGGAGATTTTCGACTGGCGGCAGAAGGTCAAACGAAACGTTTGCCGGCTGATAGTTTTCGGGGTCGGCGTGAGTGATGAAGTTCACGAGCGATCCGAGGGCTGTTGCGCGCGCTGGTGGCACATACGCGCGCCCCAGGGCGCGATGCGCCATCGCAACGCCTGCCAGAAGGCCGGTGGCAATACACTCCACATAGCCCTCGACGCCGGAAAGCTGGCCCGCAATAAACACCTCCGGCCGGGCGCGCAGGCTGAGATCGGCGGATAAAAGGCGCGGCGCATTCACGTAGGTGTTGCGATGAATCTGCCCGTAGCGCAGGAACTCCGCACGCTCAAGGCCGGGGATCATCCGCAAAACGCGCGTCTGCTCCGGAAAGCGAAGATGATTCTGAAAGCCCACCAGGTTGTAACTTGAAAAGCGAAGGTTCTCCGGGCGCAACTGCACCACCGCCCATGGCCGCTTGCCGGTGCGCGGATCCGTCAAACCCACGGGCTTCATCGGACCGAAGCGGAGCGTGTCATAGCCGCGGCGGGCCAGCTCTTCAATGGGGAGGCAGCTTTCAAAATAGCGCACGTCCTCGAAAGGATGAAGTTCCACGCTTTCCGCGGCGCGGAGCGCGTCGTAAAATGCGCGGTACTCTTCCTCCGTCATCGGGCAATTCAGATAATCCTCGCCGCCCTTGCCATAGCGAGAAGCGCGGAAAATGCGCTCGAAGTCGAGTGTCTCGGCGTCAACGATGGGACTGATGGAATCGTAGAAAGCCAGGCTGTCCTCGCCAGTGATGGATTGGAGGTGCATTGCGAGGGCGTCGGAAGTGAGCGGCCCGGACGCGACAAGTGCGAGTGTGTCGGCGGGAATCTCGCGCAGCTCCCGGCGGCGCAACTCGATGCGCGGGGGTTCTCCGATAGTAGCGGTCACTGCCGCCGAAAATCGCTCGCGATCTACAGCAAGCGCCGAGCCGCCCGGCACGGCATTCTCATCCGCAAGCCGCAGCAGAAGCGACCCGGCGCGGCGCAGCTCTTCCTTGAGCAGCCAGGAGGCGGAGCCGGGAGTGTTGGACTTCAGCGAGTTGCTGCACACCAGCTCCGCCAGCCACGCGGTCTTGTGCGCGGGAGTTGAAAGCGCGGGGCGCATTTCGTAGAGCGTCACCGGAATGCCGCGCGTCGCAAGCTGCCACGCCGCTTCGCTGCCCGCCAGCCCGCCGCCCGCAATCACCACCGGCTGAGTCGTCATGATCCCCGATCATCATATCAGCTAGGGGCAGCACAGCGCGGCCACGCCGCAACCCAAGGACTTCCGTACCACGCCCGGATTAGTGTTGAGCACATGGCAGCCCGCATAGCGGGCGAAAGAATGTAGCCCGCGGGGCAGTGGAATGGCTCTGAGTTCAGCATGGATTCGTGAATGAACTTCTGAGCCAGGACAGCAGCGAGATACTTCATAATTTTACACTTCAGAAACCCTGCGGCGTTTTCGCGCGGAATGGGGCAGACGGCTAAATCGGTTTAGCCCGAATTCGTAAGTTGAACCGCATTTTCGGTGCTCCGGTTGAATCAAAGAGGGCGCCGATTATCCGGTTGCTTGCGGTTGAATTTCCAACTTGCGCGAAGTTGGAATGAGATACTCCAACAGGTTG
>JBOGJW010000191.1:0-3498 GCA_050745245.1 Terriglobia bacterium
TTTCCACCGATCGCGAATAAAAGAAGATCGCCTATAATGAGCTGATCCTGCTGAAGCTTCAGCAACTGCGGACGCTAAATCCGAATCTCCAAAGCGAGCTGGCGGCAAAGATTGCGGCCAAGCAAAATGAGGTCGAGGCCGCCCGGCAAGCCGTTGAGAAAGCCCAAAAAGATTTGAATCAGTTAGAAGCGCGACTCCGGTCTCCCCAGCCTCCCCAAGGCAATAGAAAATAGCCCCTTCTCGAGTTTGACAGGTGTAAAGCCACAGGCTACGCTTCTTTCGTTGAGAATACGAAACTTCAGGCACAAAGGCTTGAGATCGCTGTACTCCGAGGATTACCACTGAAGAGTTTGTTTTATGGCTATCAAAAACCCAGCCCATCCCGGCGATTTCATTCGGACCGAGATTATTGAACCTGCTGGCCTGTCGGTCACGGCGGCAGCGGCGGCGCTCGGCGTCTCCCGGCCCGCACTATCGACCCTGCTCAACGCTAAAGGCGATCTTTCAGCGGAAATGGCTTTGAGGATTGAGAAGGCGTTCGGTGTTCGGATGGACACGCTTATGCGCATGCAAACGGCGTATGACATTGCAAAGACCCGTAAGCGTGAAAAACAGATCCATGTCCGGCGCATTCGCCAACTCGAGGAAATTCAGGCGTGAGTCTGATTCGCCACACGAGCCGGCGGCGCCTTAGCTATCCGGTAAAACGCCAACTGCGAGTCTCCGTGGCGCAGCAGGCGGAAGCGCGCGAGCGCTCCGTAGCGCTCTTCCAGATTGCAATGGCGGGAGTGCTCCGCAATCACGACGGATTCGGGGGCTGAGATGCCGGCGCGCGCTATCTCCCGAAGGCACCGATGATATTCGCCGACCGCGGCGTAGGGCGGGTCCAGGAAAATATATTCGAAGCGCGCGCTCTCGGAGGCGAGCCGCTCGATCGCGGCGCTTGCGTCGCTGGTAATCAGACGGAAATTGGACTTTATTCCCAGTGCCGCAAGATTCTGGAGGACCATCTCGCTGGCGGGCCGGTGCTGTTCCACGAAGACCACCGAGCCTGCGCCGCGGCTTAGCGCCTCGATGCCTACGGCGCCGCTGCCGGCATACAGGTCAAGGAAACACGCGCCGCGGGCGCGATCGCCGAGGACATCAAAAAGCGTCTCCCGCATCTGGTCCGAGGTGGGGCGCAAAGCGCTGCCTTTTAACGCCCTCAGCCCGCGCCCTCTGAACTGGCCCGCGATGATTCTCATCCCAAGGATTGCCCCATTGAATCATTGATTCATTGAATCATTTGAGCCGTTGGATTACCCGGCTTAGTTCCCAAACGGCCTCACATTCCGAATAGTCGGAGGAGTGAAATGAATCAATGAACCAATGATCCAATCTCTTCATCCTACCCGTGCCAGGCTGTACCGCTCCGGCCAGTGGGCGCGGAGGTCGCGCGTGAAGGCGGCCAGCTCTTCCGGCGACTCGGGATTCTCGACGAAAGCCGACGCCTCGCGGCGGGCCCATTCCAGGATTTCGTGATCGCGGAGAAGGTTAGCAATGCGGAATGCGGGCAGCCCCCACTGCCGCGTACCGAGGAATTCGCCCGGCCCGCGGATTTTGAAATCCATCTCCGCGATGCAAAAACCGTCGGAAGTCTCCGCCATCAGGCGCAAACGCTCATCGGCTACTCCGCTGCGCGGCTCGGCGGCAAGCAGCAGGCAATGAGACTTCGCGCGGCCCCTTCCGATGCGGCCGCGGAGCTGATGCAATTGCGCCAGGCCGAAGCGCTCGGCGTGCTCGATCAGCATGACGCTGGCATTGGGCACATCCACGCCGACCTCGATCACGGTGGTTGAGACGAGCACCTGGATCTCACCCGCCCGGAAGCGCCGCATCACATCCTCTTTTTCCCCGCCGGGCAGCCGCCCGTGCAGCAGGCCCACGTGAAACTCTGGAAAGACGTTCTTCGAGAGGTGCTGGTGCATCCGCAGCGCCGGCCGGAGGTCGAGCTTCGTCGATTCCTCGATAAGCGGATACACCGCGTAAGCCTGGCCGCCCGCCTTCACCTTTGCGCGGATGAATTCGAAGGCTTGCGCGCGGTCCCGCTCGGCAATCACGCGCGTCTCGATGGGAGTGCGGCTGGGCGGCATCTCGTCGATGACCGAAAAATCGAGATCGCCGTAGGCGGCCAGCGCGAAGGTGCGTGGAATGGGCGTAGCGGTCATCACCAGGACGTGAGGAGCTTTCCCTTTTCGGATGAGCGTATGCCGCTGCATCACTCCGAAACGATGCTGCTCATCCACAATCACCAGCCCCAGCCGGGCGAATTCAACGTCCGGCTCGAGGAGCGCATGCGTGCCGGACACAAGGCTTAGCGAGCCATCGGCCAGGCCTTTTTTGATCTGCTGCTTTTCGGCAGCCGTCCGGCTGCTGATCAAAAGATCGGTGCGGTAAGGCAGCCGGGCCAGGAGTTGCCTGGCATAAAGATAATGCTGGGTGGCGAGAATTTCGGTTGGCGCCATCATCGCCACCTGGCATCCGTTCTCAATCGCCAGCACGGCGGCCTCGAGAGCCACAATCGTCTTTCCCGAACCCACATCGCCTTGCAGCAGGCGGCTCATGGGCTGGGAGGAGGTCATGTCATCAGCGATTTCCTTCAGCACGCGCTTCTGGGCCGCGGTGGGATGAAAAGGCAGCATGCGCTTGATGGCTTCCCGCACGCCATTGGTAACCTTCAGAGGGATGCCTGGCAGCCACTTTTTCTGCTGCCGCCGCAGCGACATGGCCACGCCGACGCTGAAGAACTCTTCGAAAATCAGCCGCACCTGCGCGGGCGCCCGGAATTGTGAGATTTGCTCCAGCGGCTGACCGCCGGCCGGGAAGTGAGCGCGGCGCAGCGCCGCAGCGCGGCCGAGCAGGCTGTTTTTCTTCAGAACCGAGCCGGGCAGGTTCTCCGGGATATTCCCATCGGCTGACTCGAGCGCGTTCCAGATCATGCGGCGCAGGATGGCCGTCGAGAGATTCCCGATCGCCTCGTACACGGGCGTGATGCGCCCGATTTCGAGCGATGTCGCGCCGTCTTCTGAACTGCCGGGCAGGATCTCGTACTTCGGCTGCATCATCACGAGGTTTCCCGTCCCGTGAAGATCCTGCTCAACCCGGCCATAAAAGAAAACGCGCTGGCCTTCCCGGAAAATCCTCTCGCGCTGGAGATACTGTGCGTTGAACCACAGGCAGCGGATCATGCCCCTGGCGCCGGGCGCGCTCGCGTCAACGCCGGAGAGATCGTACAGATATGTTCCTCTTCGCGTGCGCGTGAGCCCGCAGGTGAGCACCTTTACCAGGACGGTCGCCGTCTGGCCCGGCAGCAGATCGCGGACGCGGGAAAGCCGTGTGCGATCCTCGTAGCGGAACGGAGTGTAATAGAGCAGGTCCGCGACGGTGCGGATGGAGCGCGAGGCGAGCGCCTTCGCCCTCGCCGGTCCGGCGGTTTTCACATATTGCACTTCGCTCGCC
>JBOGJW010000192.1:0-7797 GCA_050745245.1 Terriglobia bacterium
GAGCAGGAAGTGGCGCAGGACCGCTCGAACCCGGAATACGTCTTCTACACCAAGCTGCTTGAGGCTATGTTCCAGGGGACGCCGCTCGCGCACGACGCGCTCGGCACGCGTCCATCCTTCAATAAGACAACCGGCGCCATGCTGGATCAGTTTCATGAAAGGTGGTACACACCCAACAATGCCGTCCTGATCGTCGTCGGTGACGTCGGCTTACAGCCGACGCTGGACCTGGTGAAGAACCTCTTCAGCGGCATTCCAGCGAAAAAGCTGCCGCCGCGCCCGATCATTCAGCTAGGCTCGGTGAAGAGCGAATCGCTCACAATGCCTACCGACCTGCCCTACGGCCTTGCGGTGATCGCGTTCCGCATGCCCGGGACGGATAGCTCCGATTTTGCGGCGGTGCAGGTGCTCTCCGACGTGCTCAGCAGCCAGCGAGGCACGCTCTACGCCCTGGTTCCGGAAGGCAAAGCGCTGTTCGCCGGCTTCGAATACAGCACGTTTACGGGTGCGGGACTCGGATACGGCTTTGCGGCCTTCCCCAAAGGCGCAGACGGCCAAAAGCTGCTGGACGAGATGCGGGGTATCCTGGCGCAGGATATCAAGGACGGTGTTCCGGCGGACCTTGTCACTGCGGCCAAGCGGCACGAGCTGGCGGGCGCGGCGTTCGAGAAGAATTCGGTCTCCGGCCTGGCGATGGCGTGGTCGCAAGCTGTCGCTATTGAGGGACGGAACTCGCCGCAAGACGACATCAACGCCATCCAGCGCGTTACGGTCAGCGACGTGAACCGCGTTGCGCGGCAGTATCTGACGCTGGGCAGCACCATCAGCGCCGTGCTGAATCCGCAGCCCGCGGGCAAGCCCGTCTCAGGCAAGTCTTTCGGGGGAAAGGAATCTTTTGCGCCCAAGCAGGTGAAGCCCGTGGCGCTGCCCTCGTGGGCCAGCCAGGCGCTCGAGCGGCTCAGTGTGCCTGAAATGACGGTAAAGCCGGTGGTGAGCGTTCTTTCTAATTGTCTCAAGCTCATCGTGCAGCCAGAGTCCATCAGCAACACGGTCAGCGTCTACGGCAGAATCAAAAGCAATTCCGACCTCGAGACGCCGAAGGGGCAGGAAGGCGTATCCAGCTTGCTGGGACGCCTGTTTTCCTACGGCACCGAGACGCTCGACCGCATTGCGTTTCAGAAGGCACTGGACGAAATCGGGGCGGACGAGTCCGCCGGAACGAGTTTCTCCGTTGAGGCGCTCGTGAGTAATTTTGACCGCGCGGTCAGCCTGCTTGCCGATAACGAGCTGCATCCGGCGCTGCCGGCGCGCGCGTTCCAGATCATCCGTCCCCAGATTGCCGCCGCGGTTGCAGGCGAACTGCAGAGCCCGGATTACCTCGCGAGTCAGGCCCTGGGTGCGACGCTTTATCCGAGGAACGACCCCACGCTCCGGCACGCCACGCCCCAGAGCGTGAAATCGCTATCGATTCAGGATGTCGGCAGTTATTACCAGCACGTTTTCCGTCCGGACCTTACGACCATCGTGGTGATTGGGAACGTGAGTCCGGGGCAGGCGAAAGACGTGATTGAGAAATACTTTGGGGGGTGGAAAGCCTCGGGCCCGAAGCCGCGCACGGACCTGCCTCCCGTACCGAATCGTCCGCCGGCCTCGACCGCCGTGCCGGACGCCAGCCGCGTGCAGGACGAGGTGACGCTTGCCCAGACACTCGGTTTGAACCGGTTTAGCCCCGATTATTATGCGCTTCGACTCGGAAATAGCGTGCTGGGAGGTGGATTCTATGCCAGCCGCTTCTACCGCGACCTTCGGGAAAACGCAGGCTTGGTCTACTTCATCTCTTCTTCGCTGAATTCCGGCAAGACGCGCACCATCTACTCGGTAAGCTATGGCTGCGACCCGCCGAACGTCTCGAAGGCGCGCGCCATGATCGTGCGCGATCTCGATGCGATGCAGAAGAGCCCCGTCACACCGCACGAGCTGCGCGAAGCGAAGGCGCTTCTGCTGCGTGAAATTCCGCTCTCGGAATCGAGCTTCGGCAGCATCGCCGCCGGCTGGCTGGCTCGCTCGGAGATCGGGCTGCCGCTGAACGAGCCCGCGCTGGCAGCGAAGAAGTATATCCGGCTCTCAGCCGGGCAGGTACAGGCCGCATTTGCGCGCTGGCTGCGCCCGCGCGACCTTACCCAGGTGACGGAGGGGCCAAAGCCGCAATAGCGTTCACGCGGTCTCGTAACGTTCACCCGGGCCCGAAGCCGCCCTGATATTTACCTGGCGTTGAATTTGGAATTTAAGATTGTTCGAGTCTCATCTTCCTCAACCTTTCTAGGGTAGCCAACGTGCCGAGGTTATCTGCCGTGGCCCGCATGGGCTGCTTCCCGCTCCCGAACCCGAAGCTTGGCGCATGTGCGAGCGCCTTCTGCACTCCGCTGCCCCGCTTCATTCGAGAGGTGCGCTGAGTTATCTGCCCTATGTGCCTAGGGCGTAAATTCTCGTTCATCCAACGGATAAATGGGACGGGAAACGTGACGAAAAGGAATGGAGCGGACATTGGGGGTGCTAATGCCGGGCGTGTCAACCATCATTGTCTTAACGGCGAAGGAGCTATACTCCGCGCGGAACGCATTGGCTGATTTCACCACGACAATTTTCTTTTCACTGGGTTCAACGCCTTGGCTGCGGAAAAGTTCCGGGTCGAAGTTGATCGCGGGACGTTTTGAGACCACGACCGTGACCGAATCCACCTGGAGCACCGCTGCCGTGCCCATGGATGTTTTCATGCCGGTTAGCTGGGATCCCTTCATTATGAAATTCCCGTCTGACAGGCGGAGCACCACGGCATCAACGACCAAGGGTTTCCGATTCAGCTTGTCATAGCCTCCGCCCAGCGAAAGTCTCAACTTAACTCCCGGTGCCGCAAGGGCGGCGCGCTCGACGGCAGCTTCGTCGCGCAGCCAGAGCGCAGCCGGCACGCCAGGGGCATGATCGAGCAGGGCTCGGAGCATGTCCGCGCTGTCTCCCGGGGACCCGGCCGTGGGGCTGTCAGAAGACTCGGAGAGTACCACAGGCTGTCCTGGAGTTTTGAGCGCCTCCTTGATCGCCGCTTCCGGCGGGGGGAAATTCACCTCGAACTCTTTGCGGAGATCCCAAAAGCGCTTCGCCACGCCGCTGCACAATTCCTTCGCCTTTGCGCCATCGCAGCGGGTCACTGCGAGTGTGGCGCAACCCATCTCCTGGATGTCCAGCCACGCTTGCACTCCGAAGACGGAAAAGGACGAAACCTCGGGAGGCCGCAAGGCTTTACCGTACTCCCATACGCAGGCGAACGGTCCGTGCGCCGTCTGCATGTTCTCTCCCGGAACGATCATGGGTATCTTTCGCATCACGGTGCGGGGGCGGGGGTCGCCCGCCAGCGTTCGCAACAGTAGCTCGCCTGCGGAGACCGCGGTCTCATACATATCCACGTGCGGGTAGGTGCGATAGCCGATGACGGCGTCGGCCAGGCGGCAGATGCGCCCGGTGACGTTAGCGTGCAGGTCCAGCGTCAGGCATAGAGGCGGGGAGGTCCCGAGCACTTTGCGGATCACTTCCAGCAGCGCGCCTTCGGCGTCATCTTCTCCGTCGGCGCACATTGCTCCGTGTAAGGCGACAAGCATCCCGTCTAAGGGCAGGGCAGCGTGCAACGAATTCGCGAGTATTTGTTTCATCCGCGCGAACTCGGGTGCAAGGATGCGACCCTTAGTAATGGCCCAGCCGGCGAGCAGCGGCACAATTTCAACGTCCGGCCGCCTGAGCACGTCCAGGAAGCCGCCCATTTCAGTGCGCGTTCCGCGCCAGCGATCAACAAGCTCCGGACCCAGGCTCAATTGGAAGTCCTCCAGGCGCGTGGGATCCGGCGAAAACGTGTTGCACTCCTGGAGCACAGATAAGACACCGATGCGCACTACTGAACCCTCCCCAAAAGCACCATCGCGAAGACTTGTACCCCGATTCCTCCGAGCAGCAGCGCGACGGGAAATCCCGACACGTGCTTCCACTCGCCCGTAAGCCAGCCCCAGAAGACGCTGGCCAGAATCATCGCCGACATGTATATGGGCCAGCCGATCACGGCCCCGTAGGTCCCCAGTATGTTTACGGACGACCCGTACAAAACCGTGCCGAAGATCCATAGCGCCCCCATGAAGACGCAGAGCCCGGCGTTCATCAGCACCGAGCCTTGCCGGAATCCCCGCCAGGCGCGCGCGCGCCGAATGCTACGCGCCGCCAGAAAGATGCTGGGGAGCGCCCCTACACTTATTGAAAGGCTCCAGATCGCATTGGAAGCGTAAAGCGAAGAAGCGCCCATTTTTTCGGCGGCATGAGCGATCGGTTGGCCCACCACCAGCGCCAGGTTGAAAGCCGTAGATAATATGCCGGCAGCGAAGCAGATCACGATTCCCCTACGGAACCTGCGGTCGCGTGCCCGCCCTACGGCGCGAGACTGAATTTTTTCCCGGCTGTCGCCGGCGAACGCGCACATCAAGACGCCCGCAACCATAACGCAGTCTGCCGCGGCGATTTCCAGGGATTGCCAAGGACCTCGCCGCGAGACCGGCACGAACAACAGCGGCAAGAGCGAACCAAGCGCCACGGAGGAACCAAGAATGATCCCCGCAGTCAGCGACAAGCCCACAACGTCAAAGGCCATGCCATAGAGCGCCAGCGAGATGCCCCAGAGCATCCCCAGCGCAGCCGTGGCGAGCACGATTTTCCCGCCCGCCGCCGGATAAGCCCTGAGCACGTGAGGAACCGTAATAAAGGCGACCAGCCAGGGAAAGAGAAAGTACGCGTTGGTGACATAGAACATCCAGGCGTGGTCCCATTTCCAGGTGTGGATCGCCTTCATGGGCGCCAGAACTGTGCCGCCCACAAGACCCGCCACAAGGACCAAAGCGAGGCCGCCAAGAGGGGTTGTCATTGAGCCCAGCCGTTGCCGGCGCGGAACGCCATCGCGCGTCAGGTGACTCTGTATTTCTCGAGCTGCTCCCAATCAAACAAGATCCCGTGGCCAGGGCGTGGAGGGGGAGCAAAGTGGCCATCCTTCAGACTGAGCGCCTCCTGGAGTACTTGGCCAAGCTGCGGGATGTACTCGATGAAGAGTCCGTTTGGAACGGCAGCCGCCAAATGGATGTGGATCTCCATCAGGAAATGAGGCGCGACCGGTAGCTGGAAGGCTTCCGCAAGGGTTGCGACTTTCATCCACTCCGTGATCCCGCCGATCCTGGCCACGTCAGGTTGAAAAATGCTCGCTGCGCCCTCTCTGAGATATTCTGCGAAGGCTTCTTTCGTGTAGATGGATTCACCGACGGCAATCGGGATGGAAGTATGCGCTTTCAATTCTCGATGTGCCAGCACGGCTCCTGCTGGCAGCGGTTCCTCCAGCCAGAAGATATCCAGCGGCTCGAAAAGCTTTGCGCGACGGATGGCCTCGCCGGTTGTCCATCCCTGGTTGGCGTCAATCATGATTTTCATCTCAGGCCCCGCTGCGTTGCGCACGGCTTCCAGACGGCGAACGTCTTCGGCGGCATTTTCCCTGCCCACCTTGATCTTGATCCCGTGGAATCCGCTCGCGCGCGCCCGCTTGGCGTTTTCGACAAGCTGTTCCATGGAAAAGTGCAGCCAGCCGCCCTCGGTATCGTAAGCAGCAACTCGCTCCTGCGCGCCGCCCAATAGCTTATAGAGAGGCGCGTTGTGAGCTTTTGCTTTAACATCCCAGACGGCGATATCCACCGCCGCTCGCGCGATGCTCGACAGAGGGCCGCCACTGCACGCGCGGGTCGCGTTGAACATCGCGTCCCAAGTGCGCTGGTGCGCCTCACAGTCCTGGCCGGAAAGCAAGGGCGCCAGCTCACGGTCAAGAAACGCCTTGGCCGCCCGGCCTCCCTTGCCGATGGTGTAACTATAGCCAGCGCCCGCAACGCCGTCAGAAGTTTGGAGCTCGACCAGAAGCAATTCCATGCTGGCGAACTGCTGAATTGCATCGGTGCGCCTTTCGAGCACCGGGAGATCAAACAGATGAGTTTTTACCTGGTCAATTTTCAGCGGCATAACTGCCGGGTTCCTGCCCGGGAACGTGTCATCCTGAGGAGGTCGCTACGGCGACCGGTCCTGAGCGCCAGCGAAGGAAGGCTCTCTGTATTTCACCGTTTTTCGAAAAGTTTTTCGAAAACGCGGGATTCTCTGCCTCGCTCTGCATGACACATGGCGGTAAATCCTTGGTATTCAGCAAGCCGGAATCTCGCCCCCGGCGCCGCGTGTCATGCCCCACATTGGCAGCCGAAGGCTGTGCACGCTCAGAATGACACGGCTCGAACGGCCTTCCGCCTATCGATGCCTTTGCAGGCATTATGCATTCCGAATTTCAATGACGAGCTTGCGCTCCCCTCCCTCGGGCAGATCGAGGACGATCCGACCCTGCGCGGCTTCAGCGTGGCCGTCTTTCGTATACGGGTCGTGCGGGAGCAGCGGCCAGTGAGCCGTTGTCCCGGGCGGCAACAGAAAGCGAACGTTCTCATGCTCGATCCAAGCACCCGGCTTCCAATCGAAAGGTGCACTCGAAAGAACGGCCGACTGACCTGCGGCGGCTCGCAC
The DNA here is from genome assembly GCA_050745245.1 of Terriglobia bacterium. GTDB lineage: Bacteria > Acidobacteriota > Terriglobia > UBA7540 > UBA7540 > RH2-MAG17b. The sequence continues at coordinate 6,625 of JBOGJW010000192.1, forward strand.
CACCTTTCCGATCCGCGGCAGGATGGTGACGTGCGCGACCATGTCGCGGTCGCCCGACACCGTGTATTCGAGACGGTTCTGGTCGATGGTTCTCAACGTAATCCGCCCGCGCCGCTCGCCGTAGACGAGCTCGACACCGAGCGCGCGGTCGCGCAACAGACGTGCCGCGCTCGGCACATGCTGCAGTCCGGGGGGCGGAAAGAAATTCGGATTTTCGTCGCCCGGCCTGCGCTGAAGCAGACGCACATCGCCGATCGTGAAATTGCTCCAACGGGGTTGCAGTTTCGTGTTGCCGCCCCCCAAAATCAATCCGGCCTGGTCATGATACACGCTGACGAAGTTCTGCCGGTCCTGGATAAAGCGGTTCGGACTCAGCGGGGCGGTAAACGCCGAAACAGCTAAAAACCAGGGTCGATGACGGCGCACCGTTGCCTTGCCACTCGGCAGCGTGTAATCAAAATCGCCTTTAGCGCAATCCACCGCTTCGCCTTCTGCGCCCCAGCGCAACAAGGAGGCCGCATCATCAGCCGGAACCGGTCCTTTGAGCAATTGAATCTGGCGCCGCAGATAACCACGACCCTCCGGGCTGAAGGTGAAGCCGACGTTCGGAACGCGCACCTGGCCCCAGTACGGGTTGCGCTCGTCGATGGTTTCGACGTCGGTTCCATCCGGATAAGTGAAATGGGCATGAAACACCGCTGATTTCCTCAGCACCGGGAGGAGCGTCTGGTCATTTGAGACGGCCAGGTACGTGCCGAGCGCTTCCACATACACCGTGCCATAGAGCACCACTGGACCCGAATGCTCGCTCCAGTAACCGTCCGAATACTGCGCCGCCGCGACACGGTGCAAATACGCGATGGCCAGCGCGCGCCATTCCGGCTTATGGAAAACCATGCTGGCGAAATAGAGCCCCATCGCGTGATGCGCCGGCATGTTGTGGACGTTGCGGCGCTCGCGTATTTCCTCGGCGATGCCGGAATAGCCGAGGAGCAGCGCTCTCGCCCAGCGGGCTTGCTCCTCAGGAGGCAGCGCATCGCCAACCAATTGGAAAGCACGCACCCACCGCGAATAGGTCCACGGCTGGTAGATCATGCCCCAGGTGGACCCATCCTTCTTCCGAAAAATCCACTTTCCCGACTCATCCTGGGCGTCGATTAACGCATCCCCGCC
>JBOGJW010000193.1:0-2563 GCA_050745245.1 Terriglobia bacterium
GAGCGAGCCGGGTGAGGGGTCGAGTCCGGAATTTTCGGAGCAGAGCGAAGGGACAGCGCCGCTGCAGCCGATAATCCGTAAGGAGGAGGAAACGACGCGATGCATACGAAGGGCGAATTGACGCGGCGCGGCTTTATGAAAGGCGCCGCGGCGGCAGGCGCGGGGCTGGCGGCGCTGGGCGGGCTGGCGCCCGCGCGCGTGCTGGGCGCGAATGATCGTGTGCGGCTGGGAGTGGTGGGCTGCGGAGGGCGCGGCACCTCGGACATGCGCACCTTCATGGGCAATCCGGAGGTTGAAGTGGTGGCGGTGTGCGACGTCTACGAGCCGCACCGCCTGCGCGCGCAGCGCATCGCGGGACCGCAGGCGCAGGTCTACCTTGATTATCACCAGGTCCTGGACCGCACGGATGTCGACGCGGTGCTGATCGCCACTCCCGACCATTGGCACAAGCAGGTGCTTGTGGATACGGTTGCCGCCGGCAAAGACGCTTACTGCGAGAAGCCGATTATGCACTCCATCCCGGAGGGCGTCGAAGAGGTGAACGCGGTGAGAAAATCAGGCCGCGTGGTGCAGACCGGAACGCAGCAGCGAAGCTGGCCTCACTGGATTTTAGGCAAGCAGCTTGTGGACGACGGAATGCTTGGCGACGTCACATTTGTCCACACCTACTGGTACCAGGATTACGCCGCGAATAAGGGCTGGATGGCGCTCCATCCCATCGACACCGCGCAATTGAACTGGAAGATGTGGCTGGGCGACGCGCCCGACCAGCCCTTCACCGAGCTCAAGTACCACTATTGGCGGTTTTACTGGGACTTCGGCGGCGGCATCCTCACCGACCTGCTCACGCACTGGATTGACGTGATCCAGTGGTACATGAACCAGCCCGCGCCGCTGACCGCCACCACTACGGGCGATCTCTACATTATGAAATGGCAATGCCCGGACACGATTACTGCGTGCTACGAATATCCAGGTGAGTTTATGGTGACGTACACGGGCGCGCTGAACAACGGCATCGATGACGGCGGCATCGAGTTCCGCGGCACCAAGGCCACGCTGAAGATCGACCGCGATCACCTCGCGGTGTATCCGGAAGGCGTACCCAACCAGCCGGGAAAATTCGAGCCCGAGCCGGAAGTCTACGTGCGCTCCGAGCACGACGGCACCATCGATCACGTGCGGAACTTTCTCGATTGCATGAAAAGCCGCAAGTCGCCGAACGCGAACATCGAGGTAGGATTTGAGGCGGCGCGCGCCTCCTGGATCGGCAACATCGCGCTGAAGCGCGGTCTGAAGACCGTCTGGAACGCGGCGGAGGGAAGGGTCCAGTCGTAGCGAATGAGCGCGACGGAGGGCGGGCGCGACGCCAAGAAACCCCTGTTGGTCTATGACGGCGAGTGCGGCTTCTGCCGGTTCGCCATAGAGTATTGGACCAAGCTGACGCGCGATCAGGTGGCCTACGCTCCCTTTCAGAAGGTCGCAGCGAATTTCCCGGAGATGCCAATCGAGCGATTCCAGCGCTCGGCGCAGCTTATCGAGCCCGAAGGCAGGGTAAGCTCCGCCGCCGAGGCCGTCTTTCGCGTCCTGTCATACGGCGCCGCCGGCGGCTGGCTGCTTTGGTGCTACGAGCACGTGCCAGGTTTCGCGCCGGCCAGCGAAGGCGCGTATCGCGGCGTCGCGCGCCACCGTCCGCTTTGTGACCGCCTGCGGCTGCTGCTGTGGGACCGCACGCTCGACCCTCCCACTCATTTCCTTCCCCGCTGGATTTTCCTCCGCCTGCTCGGCATCGCTTATCTCGCCGCATTCGCGTCACTGTGGCCGCAGATCGCGGGGCTTGCCGGCGTGCACGGCATCCTGCCCGCGCAGACCTTTCTCGCTTCGGTGGCGCACAGCATGGGCCCCGAGCGCTACTGCCTCCTCCCGACGCTGGCGTGGCTGAACGCAAGCGACGGCTTCCTGAAATTCCTCGCCGAGGGCGGCGCGGCGCTTTCAATTGCTCTGATTCTGGGCATCGCTCCGGGTCCGGTGCTGGTGGCGCTCTGGGTGTTTTATCTCTCGCTGGTAACGGCGGGGCAAGACTTCATGGTCTTTCAGTGGGACATCCTGCTGCTTGAGGCCGGCTTTCTCGCCATCTTTATTGCGCCCTGGAGCGGGCTCGCCGGCCACTGGAGGACGCCGGGCTTTGCCGCGCGGCCTCCGTCAAAGGTGATCGTATGGCTGCTGCGCTGGCTGCTGTTCCGGCTGATGTTTCTCTCCGGGTGCGTGAAGCTGCTCAGCGGTGATCCAACGTGGCGCAACCTCACCGCGCTTGAATACCATTACCACACTCAGCCGCTGCCAACGCCGCTTGCGTGGTACGCCGCCCAGTTGCCGGCGTGGTTTCAAAAGTGCTCTGTCGCCGGCGTGTTTGTCATCGAGATAGGCGTACCGTTCCTCATCTTCGCTCCGCGCCGGATTCGGTTTATCGGCTGCGCTGTGCTGGCCGCCTTTCAGGTATTGATCGCGCTCACCGGGAATTACGCGTTCTTCAACTTGCTCGCGATCACGTTGTGCGTGATGT
>JBOGJW010000194.1:0-4265 GCA_050745245.1 Terriglobia bacterium
CCACCGGGCCCGGCCGCGAGCAGACCATCTGGATGGAAAACAGCCGCGCGATTGAGCGCGCGCCATTGAGCCGTTGAATCATTGATCCATTGTGTCATTGGCTCATTGGATGGACCTCGATTCAAACATCCCCGCACTCCATGATTCTCACCTTCAGCCAGGCCCTTGAAACGGTTAAAGAGAAGATCGGCCTGGCCAGGCCAGCGACTGAAGAGCTGCCTCTAGCCCTCGCACGCGGCCGCATTCTTGCCGAGCCCGCCAGGGCTGACCGCGACTACCCGCCTTTTCACCGCGCCACCCGCGACGGCTTTGCCGTGCGCTCGGCCGACGTCACGCATATCCCCGCCGAACTCGAATGCGTGGGGGAAGCGCGCGCGGGCGGCCATTTCGATACCGCAATCTCCCCTGGCCAGTGCGTCAGCATCATGACGGGCGCTCCGCTGCCGGAAGGCGCGGACGCGGTGGTGATGGTTGAGCACACCAGCGCGTCAGGCGGCGAACCCTCGCGGGTGACGATGCGCAGCGGCATCGGAGCGGGCGAAAATATTGTTTCGCGGGGCGGCGAGGCGGCGACAGGCAGCGAGATGCTCGCTCCGGGCAGCGTGCTGGGCGCAGCGGAGATTGCTCTGCTGGCCTCCGTCGGCGCGGCGCGAATCGCGGTGTTCCGCCAGCCCAGGACGGCGATCCTCGCCACGGGCGACGAGCTGGTCGCGATCGATCAGCAGCCCGAATGGTTTCAGATTCGCAATAGCAATGCTGCGTCTCTCGCTGCGCAGGTTGAGGAAGCCGGCGGCGCGGCGGAGATCATCGGTGTGGCGGGGGATGACGAAGACAGCTTAAGGAAGCTGATCCGGCAAGGGCTGGGAGCGGATCTTCTCATCTTGAGCGGCGGCGTTTCGGCGGGCAAATACGACCGCGTCGAAGCGGTACTGGAGGAGCTGGGAGCAGAATTCTACTTTACGGGCGTCGAGATGCGGCCCGGGCGCCCCGTCGTGTTCGGCCGCGCAACCGGAAAGCCTTTTTTCGGACTGCCCGGAAACCCCGTTTCGGCTTATGTGACGTTCGAGGTCTTGGCGCGGCCCGCGCTGCGCGCGCTCGGCGGCGCCGATTTTTCGCCGCCGCTCTTTTTCGGCGCTCGGCTTGCAAAACCGATGCAGCACAAGCCGGGGCTCACACGCTTCGTGCCGGCCCGCGCTGAGGATGCGGACGGCGCCCCCAGCGTGGAGGCGGTTAGCTGGCAAGGCTCGGGCGACCTTGCCGGGCTCGCCGCCGCCAATTGCTTTGTTGTAGTGAAGCCTTCGCAAGCGCGCCTGAATGCCGGCGATTGGGTAGAGGTCCTGCCGCGCCGCGGAGTTTTATGATCGGGTCTTCGGTGCGCACTCGGCTGAGCCATTACGATTCCGCGGGCAAGGCGCGAATGGTGGACGTTTCCGCGAAGCCCGAGACCGCGCGCTCGGCCACAGCCACGGCTTTGGTGAAAATGCGTCCAGACACGCTTGAGGCGATCCGGCATAATCCCAAGGGCGATCCCCTCGAGATCGCGCGAATCGCGGGCATTGCCGCCGCCAAGCGAACCGGGGAGCTGATTCCGCTCTGCCATCCGCTGCTGCTGAGCCATGCGGACGTGGAGGTGAGCGCCGGCCGTGATGGCATCTATATCAGCGCAACAGCCCGGACCACCGGGCCCACCGGGGTCGAGATGGAAGCGCTCACCGCCGCGGCCGTCGCCGCTCTCACGGTGTACGATATGTGCAAGGCGGTGGACCGCGGGATTGAGATCACCGATCTGCGGCTCGAGGAAAAGACCGGCGGCAAAAGGGGAACGTACCACAGGAAGCGGCAGACGGAACGCGGTAGGCGGAAGACAAAAGGTGCAAGGCAAAAAACGGGCAGGCTGGAACTTAGTACTCAGAACTCAGAACCCAGAACTCGGAATTCAGAATTCAATTCATAATTCACCATTCGCAATTTTTATGTCCTCTCTTCGCGTCAAAATTCTGGTTCTGAGTGACGGTTGCTTTCACGGCAAGCGCGAGGATGTCTCTGGCCCGGCTTTGCGCGACGCGGTGAGGGCGAAGGGCTGGCACGCGCTCGCGCTCGAAGTCCTGCCGGATGACGCGGCGCAAATACGCGAACAGCTCACGTCCTGGTGCGAAGACGGCGATTGCGACTTGGTCCTGACGAGCGGGGGCACGGGAGCGGCGCCGCGGGACGTTACACCAGAAGCCACGCGGGCGGTGGTCGAAAAGGAGCTGCCCGGCCTCGCCGAGCTGATGCGGGCCGAAGGCGTAAAGAAGACGCGCCGGGCGGCTCTTTCGCGTGGCATCGGGGGCGTGCGGCACGGAACGCTCATCGTCAACCTGCCGGGCAGCCCGCGCGGCGCCCTGCAGTCGCTCGAAAGCGTGCAGGATCTTCTGGAGCACGCAGTTGACGTTTGCCAGGGCCGCACGGAGCACAAAGGACCGTAGCACCGGGGTCAGCAATCTCGCCGGCAGAAATTGCTTTGCAGAGAGGTAGCGCAGCGCGGCCTTGCGGCCGCAACCAAGAGCGCCTGTCATTCTGAGTGAGGTCGCCGCGGCGACCGAGCGAAGAATCCCTGTATTTTTTGAAGCCGAGCGAAATACGGGGATTCTTCACTGCGCTCAGAATGACAGGCTTGCAAATTGGTTGCCAAACAACTCGGAGGACATTTATGGAATATCGCACTCTCAATCGAACAGACCTCAAAGTTTCTCGGGTTTCATTTGGCACCATGACCTTCGGATCGCAGGTGAATGAAGCGGACGCGCAGCGCATCGTGGACCGCTGCTTCGATGCCGGAGTCAATTTTTTCGACACGGCAAACGTCTACAACAGCGGCCGCGCCGAGGAGATGCTGGGCAAAGCGCTGGGCGCGCGGCGCGCGCAGGTGATCGTGGCGACCAAGGTCCGAGGAAAGATGGGCGAAGCGCCGGATGAGCAGGGGCTTTCTGGCGCCGCGATTCAAAGGGCCATTGACGAGAGCCTGCGGCGGCTGGGCACGGACTACATCGATGTCTATTATCTTCACCAGCCGGACTATGGTGTGCCCATCGATGAGACGCTGGCCGCGGTCGATCGCCTGGTCCGCGATGGCAAGGTGCGCTACCCGGCTGTCTCGAATTACGCCGCATGGCAGGTGGCGGATATCCGGTGCATCTGCGCGCGCGCCGGCTACCGGCCCCCTTACATCTCACAACCGATGTACAACCTCCTGGCGCGCGGGATTGAGGAGGAGTACGTGCCGTTTTGCAAGCAATTCGGCGTGGCCATCGTGCCGTACAACCCTCTTGCCGGCGGGCTGCTGACGGGGAAGTACAAGACTCGCCAGCAGCCGCTTGCGGGCGGCCGGTTTGACGGCAACCAGATGTACCAGGACCGATACTGGCACGAAGACTACTTCGCCGCCGTCGAGGAGCTCGATACGGTCGCGCGCGAGGCGGGCAAGACGCTGGTGGGGCTTGCGCTCGAATGGTTGCTGGCGCAGCCTTACGTGGACTCGATCATACTGGGCGCGTCGCGCTACGAGCAGCTCGAAGAGAACCTGCGCGCGTGCGAAGCGCCGCGGCTCAGCGAGCAAACGCTGGCGGCGTGTGACGCCGTCTGGCGGCGGCTTCGCGGCATCACGCCGAAGTACAACCGGTAATCTGGCGAATGACGCATCAACTGTTCCGTTTGCGGCTGACTTACCTCCTCGCCGCGGTGATACTGCTCGGATTGGTCTTCTGGCCGGCGAGGAGCGTGCGGAGCGAGGATTTCGTTTTCTATCTCCCCAGCCAGCGCAAGCTGCTCGCCTTCCAGACGATTGGCGGCACGGCTTATTTGCCGCTGATCCCGCTCCTGAACCTCGCCGGCCAAGTCACGGCTTTGCAGGAGAAGCGCGGATCTCTCCGGGTCTGGTTCGGGGGCTCTCAGCTTCGATTCCGGAAAAATAAAAGCCGGGTTGAGATCAACAAGTCGGCCGTCATGCTTCCCGCGCCCGTGGTTCAGGTGAGCGGGCAGTGGATGGTTCCAGCGGGCTTTCTCGCCAGTGTGCTGCCACGGCTCACGGGACAGCCGGTCATCTACACGCCCGGCTCGTACCGAGCATTTTTGCAAGGGGTGCACCCGATCTCGTTCACGGTCAGCCTTGCCGGCGAGCCTTCCGGCGCGAAGCTGGTCGTGCACTTCACCGGCAAGGTGTCGATTCAAACCGCGTCAACGAACGGCAAATGGGTTATCTTCCTCGGCGGCGCACCGATCGAACC
>JBOGJW010000195.1:0-3627 GCA_050745245.1 Terriglobia bacterium
GCCCGGAGCGGGTCTTCATCGAGCGCGGGGGGTTCCTGAAGGAAGCCGCCGGGGTGACGCTCAACGAACGGTCCCTTTTGGTTGCCGTCAAGAACATCGCGCGGTGCCTCGGCAGCGACATCTCGGAAGAGAAGCCGATCCTCGACTCGCGCCTGCCGGACGGCTCGCGCGTCGCGGCGGTGATCCCGCCGTGCAGTCTCGCCGGCGTCACGCTCACCATCAGCAAGTTCAACGCCCGGCGCTTCGGCTTGGGCGACCTGGTCCGCATCGGGACGGTCACTGAGGAAGTCGCCCGGATCCTCGAAACAGCCGTCCGCAGCCGCAAGAATGTCCTCATCTCGGGCGGGACGGGTACCGGCAAGACCACCTTGCTCAACATCCTCGCCAACTTCATCCCGAAGGAAGAGCGCATTCTTGTCATCGAGGACACCGCCGAAATTCAGCTTCAGACGCCGAACCTGGTGCGCTTCGAGGCGCGCGCGGCGGAGGGCGGCCTGCCGGCCGTCACGATCCGGGAGTTACTTAAGGCCAGCCTTCGCCACCGGCCCGACCGGATCATCCTTGGAGAAATACGGGGCGGGGAAGCGTTTGATCTGCTCCAACTCCTCAATACCGGGCATTCCGGCACGCTTTCAACTGTTCACGCCAATTCCGCGCCGCAGGCCCTCAGCCGCTTTACGACGTGCGTTTTGCAGAGCGAGATGGAGCTGCCTTACCGCGCCATCAAGAGCAACATCGCTGATTCCCTCGATTTAATTGTGCAGATCGAACGGCGGCCAGGGCGCCGCTTCGTCTCGGAACTTCTTGAAGTTCGAGCGTACAGCCCGGAGACCGATCGCTACGATCTTCACCCCATTTTTATTCGCAAGGAGGACTCATGCACCCCAACGCCAGTTTCTATGACGGCCCAGACCAGCAGGGCTTAGAACAGCAGGCCCGGCTGGACCGCCAACGCGAAGAGGAGAGCGCATTTCAAGAGCGGTACGAAAGCGAGCGCCAGGATCGTGCCGTTATCCGGGAGGAGCTACGGCGCGGCGTGCCGGAGGCGGAAATCGAGGAGCGCCTGGAGTTAGCCAGCGATTTTGTACGGCTGAATCCTGGCCAGGATGTCCGGGCATACGTTCGCGGCCTCATCGATGAGGAAAAGAGCAGCTTTCATGCCTTAAGCGATGTCAGCGAGCCCTTCCGCGAGGGCCTGACCCGTGCGGCCAAATCGAACGGCGAGCAACGGCCGGAACAGCCCCGATCCGCAGCGCCGCCGTTACCAGAACAGCCGCCGCAGGAGGAGATGCGTGGCGCGCCGGCGAAACCCTCTTCACCGCCAGCGCCAAACCCTAAGACAGCGGAAGCAGAGGCCATGGCCCGCGAGTACGTGAACGGAAGCTTCAACCCCGATGACTGGCTGGCGGTTCTGGCCGTCAACCGTAATAGCGGCGAGACCATGCAGCGCATCAGCCCTACACGCAACATCGCAAGCCCTGAATATCAGCGATGGCTCCGCTACCTCAACGCGACAGGCTCAGATGTTTACGTGAGCTTGAACACCTTCAAGGAGCACGCGCGCGGCAGGACCAAGGAAGATTTGAAGGAAATCCGGCACCTGTACCTCGACCTGGACAAGGACGCCGCCAGGAAATTGGAGGCGATTCGCCAGGACAACGCGGTACCCGCGCCGAATTACGTCTTAAACACCTCGCCCGGCAAATTCCAGGTCATCTGGCGCGTGGAAGGCATCGATCAGGACCAGGCCGAGGCGATGCTTCGCACGCTCGCGCAACGGTTTGGCGGCGATCCGGCCGCTACCGATTCGACGCGAGTCTTCCGTCTGCCCGGCTTCAACAACAAGAAGTATCCCGAGAATTTTCAGGTGACGGTCAGCCGCGAAGCGGCTGCTGCCGAGGCGTATCGTGCGGAGGACTTTAAAGTTTACGGGCGCGAGTCGGAGCGAGTTGATCGGATGCCCGGAAGCCCGGATCAGGAACATGCTTTGAGCCGGGAGCAGTATACCCAGTCCGAAAGAGACTGGCAGTACGCGATCCGCAGGCTCAAGGCCGGCGAAGACCCAAATCAGATCATCCGTGATATGGCGAGTTATCGCAGCAAAGACCGCTTCGACAAGAACGACCCGACCAAGCTGGTTGCGCCGGCGAAGGCTCGCCCGTATTATTACGCGGAGCAGACGGTGACGAAGGCGATGGCCAGCCTCGGCATGACCAAGCAGCCCGCGCGGACGGCAAAGGCGGCAGCCAGCTCCCGCGAGAGCGAAACCGCGCCGAGCCGGTAGACTACAACACTTGCTTACAGGTACAGGAGGTCCCGTGAACGATACAACCACGGACAACGCCGCAGAGCACTCCGAGCGCCACAGCGCAACCAACTGGCTGATTGAGAGTCTCGATTGGGCGAAATTGATTCTGGGAAGGCTCCTTGATGCCCCTAAACTTCACTTCGATATAACTCTCCGCAGTCGGCTGCCGGAAACACACGGAATCTATGCTATTTCTCTGATGGACGCGCCACCTGGCGCGTATCTTCGTGCAGGTCGCACCAACAGTGCTGCTGGTGGGCTACGCCAGCGAGTCTATCAAAACCACCTTATGGGGGACCAAAAAGATAATCTACGCGCGCAACTCGCAAAGGACGGACAATGCCCAGACCTGGATCACGCCAAGATATGGATTCGAGAGCATTGTTGCGTCCAGGTCCTCGTCATCGAGAACGACGATGAGCGCCAGTGGGCTGAGCACTTCATCCTGGCCGTGCTCAGGCCGAAGTACGGAGATTAAGACGGCTCTTAAGGAAGTGTCAACGCATGTGCTCGCACCAAATAATTGTTGAGCAGGCAGGGACCACAGGGCCAAGGCACGTGCTCAGCGCCCTGCTGCGGTGGGCGATCCTCACAGGATTGCTCGCAGGACTAATGGTTCTCGCGGCCGGCACCACGCGCCTCCCGATGCTGCGGGCCTATGTTGCGGTGTTTTCCGTAGTACTGCTGATCACGATGCTGGCCGTCGATCCAGAGCTCGCTAGCGAGCGCGCACATCCGGGCGCTACCGGACAGGACGCTAGAGCGCGCTTTGGCGCCGGATTTCTGTTTCTTGTTACCGTGGGCTTTGCAGCGATGGACGTAGGCCGACTACACCAATCCGACAGTGTGCCGGGCACGGTGAGCATGATTGTGCTGGTAGCCTTTGCGGCGGCGTTGGGCTTGCAGGTCTGGGCGATGGTCGTGAATCCCTTTTTCTCTCCGGTTGTGCGCATCCAAGCGGAGCGTAGCCACCACGTCATCACGCGCGGTCCGTACCGCTGGCTCCGGCATCCCGGCTATCTCGCCATGCTCATTGCCATCCCTGCGAGCGCGCTCGCCATTGGCTCGTGGCTGGCCTCTATTCCGGCAGCAGGCTTTTGTCTCGTCATTGTGCGGCGCGCGCGCAGTGAAGAAGAGTTCCTCAAGCGAAATTTGGTCGGTTATATAGACTATATGCAGCTCGTGCCTGGCGGCCTTTTCCCCCGTCTAAAGGGGTGGAAGGGGCCGGCGCCGCGAGTTTCGGGAGCGTCGGATAAGCCTTCCTGAACGCGCTCGATGATCTTGAAAGCGGGCCCGTGCCCCGACTCTACAGTTAGCCC
>JBOGJW010000196.1:0-2747 GCA_050745245.1 Terriglobia bacterium
GGCAGCACGACAAGGTGGTGCGCAGCACCCACGGCGTGAACTGCACCGGCGGATGCTCGTGGATGATCTACGTCAAGAATGGCATCGTGACGTGGGAGATGCAGGCGCTTGATTATCCTTCGCTCGAGAAGGGCTTGCCGCCTTATGAGCCGCGCGGCTGCCAGCGCGGGATGGTGTTTTCCTGGTACGTCTACAGCCCGCTGCGGATTAAGTATCCCTACATGCGCGGTGTGCTGATGGACCTGTGGCAGGCGGCCAAGGCTAAATACGCGGACCCGGTTGAGGCGTGGGCCTCGATCGTAGAAGACAAGGCGGCGCGGCAGAGTTTCCAGGTGGCGCGCGGCAAGGGAGGGTTCCGCCGCGCCACCTGGGACGATTGCCTGGAGCTCACGGCTGCCTCGCTCCTTTACACGGCGAAGAAATACGGCCCTGACCGCGTGGCGGGCTTTTCGCCGATCCCGGCTATGTCGATGCTGAGCTACGCCGCTGGCTCGCGGTTTCTGCAATTGTTCGGCGGCGCGCTGCTCAGCTTCTACGATCTGTATGCGGACTTTCCGCCGGCATCGCCCGAGGTGTGGGGTGAAAAAACTGACGTCGCAGAGAGCGCCGACTGGTTCAACAGCAAGTACCTGGTGGTGGAAGGCAGCAATCTGAGTATGACGCGCACCCCGGACGCTCACTTTGCTGTTGAGGCGCGGCACCACGGCGCGAAGCTGGTGGTCCTTTCTCCCGACTTCAGCCAGGTCTCCAAGCACGCGGATTGGTGGATTCCGGTGAACGCCGGCATGGACGGGGCGCTGTGGATGGCCGTGAACCACGTCATCCTGAAGGAATTTTACGTTGACCGCCAGGTCCCCTATTTTACGGATTATCTGAAGCGCTATTCCGATGCGCCGTTCCTGGTGGAGCTTGAGGGCGCCGGCAAGCAATACATCGCCGGACGGTTTCTCCGCGCCAATCGCCTGGCCCGCTACCGCGATGCCGAGGAAGGAGCTTGGAAGCTCCTGGTACTCGACGGCGCAAGCGGCGAGCCGCGCATGCCGCAGGGCAGCATGGGGTTCCGCTGGCAGGAGCGCAAAGGCCAATGGAACCTGCAGATGAAAGACGGAGCGGATGGCTCCGATATCGATCCGCAACTGAGCCTGATGGGCGAATCCAGGGACGTTCTTCCCGTGAGCTTCGTCGATTTTGCCGGCGATCGCACCTACCAGCGCGGCGTTCCCGCCCGCTACATCGACACCGCGGACGGCCGCGTTGCAGTGACGACGGTGTTCGATCTGATGATGGCACAGTGCGGCGTTGACCGCGGGCTCGGCGGAGATTACCCCTCCGGCTACGGCGATGAGGAGATCGCCTGCACGCCGGCGTGGCAGGAAAAGTTCACCGGCTCCGGACGCAATACCGTGATCCAGCTTGCCCGCGAGTTCGCGGTGACGGCGGAAAAGACGCGCGGCAAATGCACGATAATTGTCGGCTCGGGAGTGAACCACTGGTATCACAGCAATCTGCACTATCGCGCCGGAATTACGGCGCTCATCCTGTGCGGTTGCGTCGGGGTGAATGGCGGCGGACTGAATCACTATACCGGCCAGGAGAAGCTCGCTCCCTCCGCTTCCTGGGCGGCCATCGCGCTGGCGCTGGATTGGAAGCGGCCGGCGCGCCTGCAAAACGGCCCTTCATTTCATTACGTGCACAGCGACCAATGGCGGTACGAAGGGGCCTTTCCGGATTACCATCCCGCCAGCGGGCCATTCGCGTGCGAGCACTATATGGATTTGCAGGCGGCGGCGGTGCGCATGGGCTGGCTGCCTTTTTATCCCCAGTTCAACCGCAGTCCCATCACGCTGCTGCGCGAAGCCGAAGAGACAGGCGCGCGCAGCGAGGAAGAAATCTCGCGCTGGCTCGTTGATCAGTTGCGCTCCGGCAAGCTTCGCTTCGCGGTGGAGGACCCGGACGCGCCGGAAAACTGGCCGCGCGTGTGGCTGATCTGGCGCGCCAATGCGATCCATACCAGCGCCAAGGGCCATGAGTATTTTCTGCGCCACTACCTCGGCACGCACTCGAATGCGATTGCCGATGAAGCGGGGGCCGGAACCGTGCATGAGGTCGTCTGGCGCGAGGCGGCGGCGCAGGGCAAGATGGACCTCGTCGTGGACCTGAACTTCCGCATGGATACCTCGGCGCTTTACTCGGACGTGATCCTGCCCTCGGCGAGCTGGTACGAGAAAAACGACCTCAACTCTACGGACTTGCACTCCTACATTCACCCGCTTGGCGCCGCCGTGCCGCCCTGCTGGGAATCACGCAGCGATTGGGACATTTTCCGCTCGCTTTCCGAAAAGCTGAGCCAGCTTGCGCAGAAGGATTTCCCGACGCCGTTCCGCGAGATTGTCGCCACGCCGCTGGTCCACGACACGCGCGACGAAATTGCGCAGCCCGAGGTAAAGGACTGGACGAAGGGTGAATGCGAGCCCATCCCCGGCATCACGATGCCTCATTTCCGCGTCGTCCAGCGAGACTATGCGAATCTTATCCACCAGTTCTGTTCGCTCGGCCCCGGTCTGCGGGAGCATGGCGTGGAGGACCGCGGCGTCGAAATCCCGGTGAGCGACCTCTATGACGAATTCATGCACCGCGTCCCCGGCTATGAATGGGGCGGAAAGAAGTATCCGTCGCTGGTCGAGGCCGAGCACGCCGCCGACGCGGTCCTATTCTTCGCGCCGGAAACTAACGGCGAGGTCTCGTAT
>JBOGJW010000197.1:0-6646 GCA_050745245.1 Terriglobia bacterium
GGGTAGATGTACTGCATGTCGTCGGTTGCGCTTACTGCGGCGTTCGCCCAGAACAGGTAGAGGTGCTTGGTGGGGGTGGAATTGAAGAGCGTCACTTTCTGCTCGACACGTGCGGTATCGGGCCGGAGCGTCAGCGCTACCTCCCAGTGCATGTTGGATACCCAATCGACCGCGCCCACCACGGCCGTGACGCTGCCATCGGGATTATGTTGAATTACAGACTCCACCGGCGACACCGATACGTCCGTGTGCGCGAACGGAAAGCTGAATTCGACACCGCCCGAAACCCACGCGCCGCGTGGCCCGATGAGGCCGTACTTCACCACGTTGTTGCGATAAAGCACCTCGCGGTGATCGACTTTGTCATAGATGGAATAAAGATGGCCGCCAAGCTGCGGGAGGATGGTGAGCTTCAGGTACTGGTTCTCCAGGTAAACGGCGCGGTAGGTCTTGGGCTCGCGATTGCTCGTAAGGTCGTCCATCATCGTGTAGGGATAGACGGGCTCTTTGTGCAGCAGGGGAAATGCCGGGTTCGGATCGGCCGGGCCGAGCACGTAAGTGGGAATCTCGATCGTGCCTTCCCACGCGCGAACCGCTGCGGCACGCGCCGCCGGCGTCGCAATCAGAAAAAGCGCCACAAAGCCGGCGAGCATTTCACAGCGTCTGAATTTCATGAAGTAACCCCTCGATGAATCCGGATGCTTGTGTAGAGCCGGCGTCCCTACCAGCGAATTCGGCGGCGATGAGGACATCGCCGCTACAGCGGCCGGCGTATGTTTGCGCTCACAAAAATCTCTCGCAAGAACGCCAAGGGGCTAAAACATGCAAAGTGGAGCCCTTTTATTTGGTTTGCGTACCCTTTGCAGCTTTGCGCTTTTGCGTGAGGCTTTTTCTGATTCCAAGTGCGGTGCTGGCTTCGCCTTGGCCCCTTCAGTCAATTTGGGCCGCCCAGGCTTGGGTCCGCGGCGACGCGGCTGAGGCGCAGGCAGGTGATCTCCGGCCGGCAGGCGACGCGCACCGGTACCACCACTTTCCCGATGCCGCGGCTTACGTAAATCTGAGTGCCGCCGAGCTGGTTCCATCCATCCACGAATCGTTCTCCGGGCTTCGATCGATAGAGCGAGCGCAGCAGCGGCAGGCGCACCTGCCCGCCATGCGTGTGGCCGGAAAGCATCAGGTCCACGCCCAGGCGCGAGGCCCGTCCAATGCCTCGCGGGTTATGGCAGAGCAGGATTTTCGCTTCGTTGGTTGGGATGGACCGCATGGCGCCCGGCAGGTCGTCGGAGGAGAACCAGAGGTCGTCAATGCCCACCAGCCAGAGCGTGCCTCCGCCGGCAGGCAGGGCGCAATGCGCGTTGCGGAGCACGCGGATGCTCTGCGCCGTAAGCGCCTGGGTCACCTCGTCCGGATCCACCCGGAAATCATGGTTGCCCAGCACCGCGAACGTCCCCAGGCGCGCCCGCAGCTTGCCCAGCGCGTAGGCGGCCGGCCAGATGTATTGCGGAGAAAAAGTGACGTAGTCGCCGGTAAGGGCGATAAGGTCCGGGCGAAGCCGGTTGGCGAGCTCCACCACGCGCTGGACCTCTTCAATCGGGGTGAACAGGCTCAGGTGAATGTCCGTGAGATGGACAATGCGCAGCCCGTCGTGGGCCGCCGGAAGGCGGCTCAACCGGATGACGGTCTCGGTGATTTCCGGGTCCGCCGCCAGGCTACCCGGCGGCAGGATGTGCTCCGGCGTGTTCAACGAAAGCACCGTCAGGCGCTTTCGACTCCAAAATCGCGGTGCGGGAGAATTGCAAGACATGCCAGCCTCATTATTGCCAAAACACCCTTATTCTATTCCCAGTGCGGCCGAAAAGCGATTCCCCGGGTAGCGGACTTGCAAAAGAGGGTTCGGGGTCTGGCGCCCGTGTGCGGCAGTTGAGGGTGTGCTTCTATTGTGATGATGAAAAGTCGCCGCTATAGGTTACGGGAATTCCGAACCCTTCACCCGCCCTCGTTCTTCGGTCGCCCCCTTGCAAGGGAGGGGCCTGCAGAGGCTGTGTGAAAACTGCGGGTTTGCGCTGTGGTGGCGCGCGGAGCCTGACCGCCGCAGCGACAGCGCGGATTCAAAAATAACGTCGGCAGCCACAGACCGCCGCGAAAGCCGCAGTTTGGGACGCGCGTCATGTCCTTCCCGCCAGTACTTCCGAGAATATCTGGAGCATCGCTTCATGAACCCGGCCGTTGGAGGCGAAGAGTTCATTCTCAAGCAGCTTGAACGGGCCGCCCGCCAGGTTCGTGACTTCGCCGCCGGCCTCGGTGACCATCAGCACGCCGGCCGCCTTGTCCCACGGGTTCAGCTTGAGCTCCCAGAATCCTTCAAACCGGCCGAGCGCGGTGGAGCAGAGGTCCAGGGCGGCCGAGCCGGCCCGGCGCACGCCGTGCGAAAGTTGCGTAAACCGGAAGTAGAACCGGATGTTCAGGTCGTGATCGCGCGAGGTGGGCGGAAACCCCGTGCCAAGCAAGCTTTCCGAAAGGCTGTCAATCTGGGAAACGCGCATCCGCCTGCCGTTGCAAAAGGATCCGGCGCCGCGCTCCGCGGTGTAGAGGTCTTTTCGGAGCGGATCGAAGATGACGCCGCACACCGGTTCCTCTCGACGGGCAAGGCCCAGCGAGACGCAATACATTGGGAAGCCGTGCGCGAAATTCGTGGTGCCGTCGAGCGGGTCGACATACCAGCAGTAATCGGAACTGCTCTCGTGCCGCGCGCCCTCCTCGGCAACGATGCCATGCGCCGGAAATCGCTTGCGCAGCCGCGCAGTGATAAGGGCTTCTGAGCCGCGGTCCGCCTCGGTAACGAGATCCAGGGGCCGCTTATAGGAAATTTCGTGAGGCCGCTCCGCAAGCCGGCTAAGCAGCGCGCCCGCTTCCTGCGCAATCTCGCTCGCGGCCGTGAGGTAGTCTTCCATAAGTTCGACCTGGTTATCGTCAACGCGCCGGTGGCGGCTAAAGCCGCTCCTGCGTACCTTGCGACATTGTGGCGAGCGACCGGGGTTCGGTCTCGCTCTCCGCCCACGCGCTGCCGTCCTCAAAGTACTCTTTCTTCCAGATCGGCGCGCGCCGCTTCAGTTCGTCAATTGCGTAGCGGCAGGCGTCGAAGGCCGCCGCGCGATGCGCGGAAGTCACAACAACCGCCACGCTGGTCTCCCCAATCTCGAGCCGCCCGATTCGGTGCACGATGCCAACCCGGTCCACAGGGAATTTGCGCTTCGCCTCATCCCGGATAACTTCGAGGACGTGCAGCGCCATTGGCTCATAGGCCTCATACTCGAGATACAGTGTCTTGCGCCCGTTGGAGTGGTTCCGAACCGTGCCTCCGAAGACCACCACCGCGCCGTCGGCCGGCCCTTTGAGCTCGCGAGCGAGTCGGGCGGCGTCAATCGGCTCGCGGGTGATGCGAACCATTTCCTCTTCCGCGCCGCCGCTGACGGGAGGCAGAAAAGCCACTTCATCGGCCTCGTGCAGCGTCCGATTCGGCTCTGCCACGGCTTCGTTAATCGACATTGTAAGCGAGCGTCCCAATTTCGACAGCCGCGGGAAGCGCCTCTCATATTCCTGCCAAAGTGCGGCCAGGGTTGCGCCTTCCTGAACTTCCACCGTCTCCTGCGCGAAGCCCGTCACCTCGTGCGCCAGACCAAAGAAAAGTACCCGAACCTTCATCTTAAGCCCTTTGGCGGACAGCATCGGTCATCCGCTCTGCGGCGCGCGCGTCGAACGAAATGGATTCCCCTGCTGAATCAGGACGAGGATTTCAAGGCATGCGGCCAAGTACTAGTATACAACCCGCGATGTACGGCGTCAGCGGATATCGGCTCAGCCGGTGTTGACGAAGCAGTTTTATCCCGCCACCCCCAATGGCGGCATAAAGCCACCGCTACAGCGCCGACGCAATAAACCACCCCGGCGAATCAATGAGGATGGGGCGTATACTATCCAGTTAACCCCTATGGAAGACGCCACGATCACAGCCAATTCCGCGCGCGCCGCCCGGCCAACCCGCCGCCCCACCACGCACCTGCTGGCGTTTCTCGCGCTCGCATCCGTTCTTCCCTACGCCAATACGCTGCTGAACGGTTTTGTCTACGACGACCTGACGCAGGTGATGAACAATCCCTACATCGTGAATTTTCATCACCTGCGGCAAATCTTTTCAACCGGCGTCTGGTCCTACATCGGGCAGCAGGGCGTCAGCAATTACTACCGCCCGATGATGACCTTCGGATACCTGCTCGGTTACCACGCGTTCGGGAAGGTGGCGTTTGGCTATCATCTGGTGAACGTGGCGCTCGAACTAGCCGTGGTGTGGATTCTGTTCGGCCTCACATTGACACTGTTCCGCCGCCGCGACGTGGCATTTCTGGCGGCGCTGATTTTCGCCCTTCACCCGGTGCACGTGGAGTCGGTGGCGTGGATCGCGGCGGTAACCGACCTGCAGCTCACGCTGTTTTATCTGCTGACCTTCTGGCTTTTTGTGGCGCTCGTTCGTCCCGGCGGCAGGCGCTCAACGCTGGCGTTCGCCGGGATGGTGATTTGCTACGTTCTTGCGCTCCTCTCGAAGGAACAGGCGCTGACACTGCCGGTGCTGGCGATGTTTTACGAATACGCGTGCCGAAGTGACCGCGCCGCCAGCTCGAGCGGGCAGAAGCTTGCCCGCTACGGCGTCCTTTGGCTGCTGGCCGGAGGCTACTTGCTGGCGCGCGCGCGACTGCTGGGCGCGCTGGCTCCCGTCAATCAGATGCCCAGGCTTACCTGGCCGCAGACGTTCCTCTCGGCCTTCGCCCTCGCCGGACACTACGTCGAGAAGATGCTGTGGCCGGTGAGCCTTTGCGCGTTTTACGTCTTCCACAAAAGCGCGAGTCTGCTGGATTGGCGCGTGCTCGCCGGCCTCGCCATAGCAGCCGGCAGCATCGCCCTGTTCGCGGCGATGTGGAAGCGCGAGCGATTGGTCTCTTTCGGAGTACTGTGGTTTTTCATAACGCTTGCGCCGGTGCTGAACGCTCGCTGGATGGCGGCAAACGTTTTTGCGGAGCGCTACCTCTATCTGCCTTCTGTGGGGTTCTGCTGGGTTCTCGGGTGGTGCCTCGCAGCGCTCTGGTTCGCAGCGGCACCCGCCCGCCGCGTGCAGCGCGGCCTGGCCGCGGCGTTCGCCGTGGTTCTGGTTCTGTGCGCCGCGCGCATCGTTACCCGTAATCGCGACTGGAACAACAACGTGCGCCTCTACACGCGGACGCTCGAGCAGCAGCCGGACGCCTACGCAATCCTGAACAATCTCGGCGCCGTTTACTGGGCGCAAGGCAAAGCAGCGGCGGCGCAGAAGGAGTGGCTAAGGGCGCTGGTGCTTCACCCGAAGAACACCATCGTGCTCAATAACCTTGGCCTCTTTTACGCCAAGGAGAAGGATTACGCGAAAGCGGTAGAGTGCTTCGAGCGGGCCATGCGGCTGAAGCCCGCCTACACGGACCCGCACCTGAACCTCGGCGGCACCGAAGAACAAATGGGCGACCTTGGCAAGGCGGAACGGCAACTGCGGACGGCGGCCGCGCTTGCTCCGCTCAGCGTTCGGGCTCAAAATGAATTAGGCGAGCTTCTGCTGAAGGAAGGGCGGCAAACGGAGGCGCAGAAGCAGTTCGAGGCCGCGGAGCGAATCGATCCGAATGGCGAGGCGCTCGACCGGCTGGGCGAAATCTACTTGCGCGCCGGCCGAATTGAAGACGCCGCGCGAGTTTACACCTCAGCGCTCGGCTTGAATCCGATTGACAGCGTCGCGCATTTTGGACTCGCAGAGATTGATGCGGCCCGGGGCCGCGTGGATGACGCGCGCAAGGAGTACGAGGCCGGGCTTCGAGTCGATCCCAGGAACGCGCCGGCGCGGGTCGCGCTGAAGAAGCTATCCCATGCAAACCTCACCGGCAGCGCTTCCGAAGATATCAAAGCGCCCGCCGCGCCGATCTACGGGCGGTGAGTATGAAGCGGGCGAAAGCCGGACTCCGGGTATTCGCGCGAGTCGAACGGGCCTTCTGGCGATTCTGATCGCCGCGCTGGCGCTGCTCTTGCCAATGCCGCTTGGCGCCGCCGAGCCGGACTCGATCCCAAATTACGTTCACAAGTTTGAAGCGGCTTACCGCCACGTCGAGACGCTGCAGGCGGATTTCACGCAGACCTCATTCGCCTGGGGGCGGACGCGGAAGGAATCGGGCACAGTTTTCCTCGCCCGCGGCGGCCGTATGCGCTGGGTTTATGGGGATCCGGAGCCGAAGATATTTCTCGCCGACGGCAAACACCTCTACCTCTACGTGCCTGCCGAAAAACATCTGACAATTTCCCCGATGCACAATATCGAGGATGCGCGTGTTCCGCTGGGCATCCTGGTGTCGCACCTGCAATTGAGCCGCGCGTTCTCACGCGTTGAGTTCGCAGACCAGTCGCTGAAGGCGGCGCCAGGCGATCGCGTCATCCGCGGTTATCCGCGCAGCCGGTACAAGAACGACTACCGCAGCGTGCTGATCGAGCTTACTCCGAACTTCAACGTCCGCCGCCTGGTGGTGTTCTATCCCGACAACAGCACCATGCAATTCGCCTTTTCACATATCGAGCGCAATAAGCC
>JBOGJW010000198.1:0-5380 GCA_050745245.1 Terriglobia bacterium
GAATGACTGTGGAAAACCCTGCCGATGCCTGACGCGCGACAACACCCCAAAAGGAAGATGGCCCCCCGCCATGCCACGCCACAGGTTCGAAGCCACAGGATTTTCGGCCAGCTCGCATTTGTAGTTCTCATTCTCCTTGCCATCGGATTCGGCGCGGTGTGCGGGCTCGTATTCGTCTATTCTTCGAACCTGCCGCAAGTAAGCGAGCTGTTCGATTACCGCCCCGACGTAATGACCGAGGTATACGCGGACAACGGCACCGTAATTGGCAACTTCGCGCTTCAGCGGCGAGTGATGGTCACGTACAATCAGATTCCCGCGGTGCTGCGCAACGCGATCCTCTCGGTCGAGGACCGCCATTTCGAGAGCCATTTTGGCATCGATGTTCTCCGCATCATCCGCGCCGCTCTAGTGGACATTCTGGAGTGGCGCAAGGCGGAGGGCGCCAGCACGCTGACGCAGCAGTTGAGCCGGCAGCTCTTCCTGACTCCGCAAAAATCCTTCAAGCGGAAACTCCGCGAAGCGATCCTCGCCATCCAGCTCGAACGCCACTTCACCAAGGCGCAGATCTTCACGATGTACTGCAACATCATCCCTCTGGGCAGCGGCAGCTTTGGTTTCGAAGCTGCGGCGGAAAGGTATTTTGGCAAGCGCCTGAACCAGCTCACGCTGCCGGAAGCCGCCACGCTCGCGGGCCTCCCTCAGAACCCGACCTATTATTCTCCGCTGCGCCATCCGCGGCGGGCGCTCGCGCGCCGGAACGAGGTGCTCGCGGCGATGCTGGACAACCGCAAGATCACCGCCGCGCAGTATCGCGCCGCCGCCGCCGCGCCGCTCGGCCTGCACATGCAGCGCTGGAACCGGGAGGTCGCACCCTATTTTGTTGAATACGTGCGGCGCCTTCTGCTTGACAAGTACGGTGCGCCGGTCGTCACCACCGACGGTCTTCGGGTTTACACTTCCCTCGATCTTCAGTTGCAGGACCTCGCCGTCGCTTCATTGCGCCAGGGGCTTCGCGTTTATGACAAACGGCACGGCTGGCGCGGCCCGGAAAAGAACATTCTGAAGAAACCGGAACTGCTGCCCGACGGCCGCCCGGCCACGCTGGAGACCTACAACGACCCGGACTGGAACCAGCCGATTATGCCCGGCAGCCGGATTCACGGCCTCATCATGGCGGTGCATTCGGGATACGCGCTGGTCCGTTTCGGCGACCTCACGGCGCGTCTCACGCCTCCGGATTTTGCGTGGACCAAAGCGACCGCACCCGCGGCGATCTTTCTGCCCGGCGACGTGGACCTGTTTCACATTGTTAGCGCCGGGACGCACACGGTGGACGCTGCCCTCGACCAGTATCCCGCCGTCCAGGGGGCGATGGTGGTGATCGACAATAAAACGGGCGAAATCCTCGCCCTCGTGGGAGGCTACGATTACAACCGGAGCGAATTCAATCGCGCCGTCATGGCGGAGCGGCAGGTCGGCTCGTCGTTCAAGGTTTACGTGTATTCCGAAGCGCTGCTCGATGGCCTCAGCCCTTTCGATACGATTATGGATGTGCCGGTAAGCTATGGCGGCTGGGCGCCTCACAATTATGATAATCGCTATGAAGGCCGCATCACCCTGCTTCACGCGCTGGCCGAGTCCCGCAACGTTCCGGCGGTGCGGCTGCTCTCGCACGTGGGAATCGACAAGGTAATCAAGCTGTGCCGCGAGTTCGGCATCACCTCGCGCCTGGTGCCGAACCTTCCTCTCGCCCTGGGAGCCTCTTCGCTGACCGTGCTCGAACATACTTCTGCCTACTCGACCTTTCCCGACGACGGATTGCACATCGCGCCGCGCGCGATCCTGCGCGTGGCGGATTACGGCGGAAGGGTGATCGATGACTTCCCGCCGCAGGTGCGGGACGTGCTCCCCGCGGGCGCCGCGCGGCTGATGGTCTCCATGCTGCGCGAGGTCATAAACTCCGGAACCGCGGTGCGCGCGCGGCCGCTTGCCGCGCAGTACCCGATTGCGGGCAAAACGGGCACGACGAACGACTTCACCGACGCCTGGTTTATCGGCTTTTCGCCCTCGATCACGTGCGGCGTCTGGGTCGGCTATGACGATCATCACACTCTCGGTAAAGGCGAAGAGGGCTCGCACGTGGCCCTGCCGATCTGGATTGATTTCATGAGCAAGGCGCTCAAGGGGCATCCGGTTCAAAACTTTCCTGACTCGCCGCTGCTCACGAACCCGAAGCAAGTTAAAGAAATCCTGGCCAGCGCGGGCACCGAGAATTTCCTGCGCCAGCAGCAGGAGCCCCAGGCGGATCCTTCTCCGGCCGCTGCCGTCAGTGCGCGGTCCGGCAGCACGCCGTAGGCTCAGCCGCAAGAGCATCGGCCGTCACGACTTTCCTTTTGAGGTTCGGTTCTGAGTTCTGAGTTCTGAGTTCTGACTCTCGACTTTCGACTCTTGATTTCTGGCTTCTGGCTTCTGATGTTCCCTTTCCACGGCGTTGATTTCCTGGAGATCGATTCATTCCTCAGCGACGAGGAAAAGCTCGTCCGCCGGACCGTGCGGGACTTTGTGAACCGCGAGGTTGTTCCGGGCATCGAGGAGTGGAACCGGGAGGGCCACTTCCCGCGCCACCTCGTCGGCCCCATGGCGCAGCTCGGCCTCTACGGCGCTGACCTTCAGGGCTACGGCTGCGCCGGCATGTCGAGCGTGCAGTACGGACTGATGATGCAGGAGCTTGAGCGGGGCGATAGCAGCCTGCGCAGCTTCGTCTCCGTGCAGGGGGCGCTGGTGATGTATCCAATCCACACTTACGGGAGTGAAGAGCAGAAGCAGCGCTGGCTGCCCGCGCTCCAGCAAGGCCGGGCCATTGGCTGCTTCGGGCTGACGGAGCCGGATTTCGGCTCGAATCCCGCCGGGCTGCGCACGCGCGCCGAGCGCGACGGAGATTTCTTCGTCCTCAATGGCGAGAAAGCATGGATCACTTCCGGGTCCATCGCCGATGTGGCGCTCATATGGGCGCAGACGGAGGACGGAATCGGCGGATTCCTCGTCGAAGCCGGAACTCCCGGCTTCAGCGCCAGCGAGATCAAAGGGAAAGGCTCCCTCCGCGCTTCTGTGACCAGCACGCTTTCGCTTCAGGACGCGCGCGTTCCCGCCAGCGCCCGGCTGCCGCACGCCCGAGGGTTAAAAGGTCCGCTCTCCTGCCTCACCCGCGCGCGCTATGGCATCGGATGGGGCGCGATCGGGGCCGCGATGGTGTGCTATCACGAGGCCCTCGAACACACGAAATCCCGCAAGCAGTTTGACGACAGGCCCATCGCTTCGCACCAGCTCGTTCAGGAAGCCCTGGTGGAAATGGTCACCGGGATTTCGCAGGGCCAGTTGCTGGCGCTGCACGTGGGACGCCTGAAGGACGCCGGCCGCGCTGATTTCGCCCACATCTCGATGCTGAAGCGAACGAATGTGAGAATGGCGCTCGCAGCAGCCCGCCAGGCGCGCGACCTGCTCGGCGCCAGCGGCATCGTGGACGAGCATCCGGTATTCCGTCATATGTGCAATCTGGAATCTGTGTACACCTACGAGGGAACTCACAATATCCATACCCTGATACTTGGCGAGCGCATCACCGGCATCCCGGCCTACGAGTAGCGGCACGAAGCGACGACATCATCGAAACAGCGGACAAAAAGGCGTTCGCCTTGACCCCTCGCACGCCCGCCAGTAGAATTGAGGATTTACTACCCGCTGCACAAATTCTCTGAGGTGACGGCGCGGGCGCTGCACCCCCAGCCGATGCCCGGCGAGAGGGCGGCGGGACGTAGCACGAGGAGATTCATGGCTGAGGGTGCGATTCCGGAGGCGCTGACATTTGATGACGTTCTGTTGCGTCCGGCGCGCTCCTCCGTCTTGCCGTCAGAGGTGGATACGCGGACGCTCTTCAGCCGCCGGATTCCCCTGAACATTCCGATCGTCAGCGCCGCCATGGACACGGTCACCGAATCCCGGCTCGCGATTGCCCTCGCGCAGCAGGGCGGCATCGGGATCGTTCATCGCAGCATGTCCATCGAGCGGCAGACCGCCGAGATCGACAAGGTGAAGCGCTCGGAAAGCGGCATGATTGTTGACCCGGTGACCGTAAATCCCAAGAATCGGATTGCCGACGCGCTCGAGATCATGCAGCGCTATAAGATTTCCGGCGTGCCGGTCACGGCCAGCGGCAAGCTGGTGGGCATTCTCACCAACCGCGATCTTCGTTTCGAAACGCGCTTTGATCTGCCCGTGGAATCGGTGATGACGAAGGAGAATCTGATCACTGTCGCAGTCGGCACCACGCTTGAGGAAGCGCGCGAGATGCTTCACAGGCACCGGGTAGAGAAGCTGCTCGTGGTGGACAAGGATTTCAACCTGAAGGGCCTCATCACTGTCAAGGACATTCAGAAGCGCATTAAATACCCCGACGCCGCGAAAGACGCCCAGGGAAGGCTGCGCGTGGGCGCGGCGCTGGGAGCGACGGGTGATTTTCTCGAGCGCGCGCAGGAGCTGGTGAAGGCCAAGGTTGACGTGCTGGTTGTGGACACGGCGCACGGGCACTCCGCGCGAGTGCTGGAAGCGGTGAAGACGATCAAGGCCAAGATTCCGGACGTGGACCTGGTGGCGGGCAACGTCGCAACCTATGAAGGCGCGCGCGATATCCTCGCGCTGGGCGCGGACGCCATCAAGACGGGCATCGGCCCCGGCTCGATCTGCACCACGCGGGTGGTGACCGGCGCAGGCGTCCCGCAGATCACCGCGATCATGGAATGCGCGCGCGCGGCGCGCGAGGCGGGCGTTCCGCTTGTTGCCGATGGCGGCGTGAAGTTCTCCGGCGACGTTACTAAGGCCATCGCAGCGGGCGCAAGCTCGGTGATGATCGGCGGCCTTCTGGCCGGCACCGAGGAGAGTCCCGGCGAGACGATCCTCTACCAGGGCCGCAGCTTCAAGTCGTACCGCGGCATGGGCTCGATTGGCGCGATGTCGGCCGGCTCGGGAGACCGCTACGCGCAGGAGGGCGAGCCCGCCTCGAAGATGGTGGCGGAGGGTATCGAAGGGCGCGTTCCGTACAAGGGGCTGCTGGCGGGGCTTGTGACGCAACTGGTAGGCGGGCTGCGCTCCGGGATGGGATATTGCGGCTGCGCGCGCATCGAGGAGCTGCAGAGCAGGGCGAAGTTCCTGCGCGTCACGGCGGCGGGCCTGCGCGAAAGCCACGTCCACGACGTCATCATCACGAAAGAGGCTCCGAATTACCGTCTTGAATAACACGACGCCGGCCGCGCCGCGGGCTGGCTCGCGTGATGCCGTCCTCCGCTGGATCATCACCGTTTGCTGGGCGTGCCTGATTTTCGAT
>JBOGJW010000199.1:0-11362 GCA_050745245.1 Terriglobia bacterium
AACTTGAGGCGCCCTATGAGAATCGCGTAGCGCGGACCCTCGCTTTTGGGGTCCGCGGTTTGTCCGTGATGCGGACGGAAATGCCGCAGACCTGAAAACCGCTAGGTCTGCGCTACCGTCTCGAAAAACCCAATAGAGAAGGCGTTAAAGGAACTAAATTCGTCACTCCCCGAGCGTGAAGTTTACGTCAATCTCCGTCACCACTTCTACCGGCACGCCGTTCAGCAACGTCGGCTCGTACCGCCACTGTTTTACGGCGCTCAGCGCCGACTGCACCAGCAGCGGATGACCGTTGATCACCTTCAGGTCCTGGATGGTGCCACCCTTGCTGATAACGGCTTCGAGCCTCACTACGCCCTGGATGCGCGCCATTCTCGCGAGCGGCGGATAAGTGGGCATCGGCTGGTAAATCGCCTTGGCGGCTTCAACCTGTCCGCCCACGCGGATCCGCTGCGGCACCTTCGCCTTCGGTGGCGGCGGAGGCGGAGCACCCGCTCCGATGCTTCCGATCAAACCGCTGAGCACCCCGCCCGGGGTTCCACCGGGCACGCCGCCCGGCACGCCGCCTACGGCGGTATTCGCCGGCTGCGGCTGGTCCTTGATGATCTTGATGTTTTTCGGGATCACCGTCGGCGCCTTCATCAGGTCCGCCAGGTTGACTCGATGCACCACGATCTTAGGCGGCGCGGCGGCCGGAGGCGGCGGAGGCGGCGGGGGCGGAGGCGGCGCGGCCAGAAACGTCATCAACTGCGCCTTCGGAAGAGCATTCGTGTAGATCAGCGGATAGAGGATCAGAGCCGCGACGATCACCCCGTCGATGATGTAGCCGATCGGCATCGTCGCCCGCTTCCAGTTTTTTGTCTTGTTGGCGGAATAGATCAGGTAGGCCAGGAAACCCACAAAACTGAAGATCAGCGTGACGATGAACCAAAGGATGGTGCCAAATCCTAGTCTTCGGGTATCCGCAACCACGTAACAAAGCATCAGCGCGGTCACAAAGAGAAACGCTCCGCAGATGACCGACCACGTCACCAGCACAGCTCTCGATTCCGCCCCGAGAAACAAGTTGACGCCGAAATACCAGAACAGGAAGCCTAGAACACCCAACGCCACCGAAATGATCCAGTGCACGGTGCCAAGCACCGGCGCCCGGTCCGGCGACGAGTCAACCAGTGTCTGTTCAAACATTTCCGAAAACTCCCTTCTAAATCTTGCGTCCTCTGTAGCGGCGGTCTACGACCGTCGATTTTTGAATGACTTCGGCGCTGTCGCCGCGGCGACCAGGCTCCGAGCGTCGCTACAGAGCGCCCGCAAAATCACCGCCGGGCACCCGCCGGCTCCCGCCGCACCGGTTTCTCCCGGCCCTTCCCGCGCGCCGGAGCCGGCGCACTCACGATTCCGCCACCCGGGGCCGCCCTTCGGGTGCGATCCTCCCAATAAAGCACCAGCGGGCTGGCAATGGCAAAGGATGAATACGTTCCGATGATCACGCCAACAACCAGCACCAGCGAAAATCCATGAATCACTTCGCCGCCGAAAAGGTAAAGCGCCAGCACCGCAATAAATGTAAGGCCGGAGGTCAAGATCGTCCGGCTCAGCACCTGGTTAATGCTGCGGTTCACCAGGTCGCGGAAATTCTCGCGCTTGTTCAGGCGCATGTTTTCCCGGATGCGGTCGAAGGTGACAATCGTATCGTTCATCGAATAGCCGATCAGGGTCAGGAACGCCGCGATCACGGTGAGCGAGATATCTTTATTCAAAATCGAGAAAATTCCAAGCGTAATAATCACGTCGTGGAATGTTGCAATGATCGCCGCCACGCCAAAGATCAGCTCGAACCGGAACCATACGTAGAGCAGCATGGCCGCAAGCCCCGCCAGCACTACATAGAGCGCCTGCTGGCGAAGCCTGGCCCCGACCTTGGGCCCGACAATCTGCGTGTTGAACACCGAAAACTGCGAGAGGTAAAAGCCGTTTTGGAGGGCTGAGATCACCTCCGGCGTCACGCCCGGCACCGCCGAAAGCTGGTTAAAATTCTCGATCACCCCCTCGTGCGGCGGGGCGGTGCGGAATCGGACCATCGACTGCGCCATCTGGCCGTACGTGGTCTGCGCCACGTCCACGCCCTTGCCGGCCAGGTGCAGCGGGTCGTCCACAATCAGCCGGCCTGCAATCGTCTGCGCGCTGGCGTTGTTAAAATCGCTTTTCCCGGCCGTACCCTGTCCATACAGTTTCGCCAGGGCATTAATGATGTCCTGCTTGCCCGCGTCGAGCGCGTTCATGTGCGTCGTCGTCTGCAGGTCCAAGCCGATCATGATTTCGTTGGCCGAAGCTGAAGTGCCATACGTCTGAAGCGTGGCGCGGTGCAGGTTCTCCTTATCGAGCTGGTGCCGCAGGGCGTCAAGGTCAGGCTTATGCGCGAACTTCACGTAAACCATCGTCCCGCCCCGGAAGTCGATCCCGTACGTCAGGCCGTGCCGGGCGATGATCGAGCTAATGCCGACAACCAGGAGGATTACCGACACGATGATGAAGTATTTCTTCTTCCCCATCCAGTCAACTTGGGGATTGTGAAAAAACTCCATACGCGATCTGCCTTCCCTCTAAAAACAATGGACACCGGTAGGGGCGTCCGAAGTTCCAGGAATTTTACACGCCGCCGCGAAAATCCGCAAACGGGGTAGCGCGGACCTGCGCTTTTCAGGTCCGCGGCCTTTTTCAAGCACAAGCCGCAGACCTCAAAGGCGGAGGTCTGCGCTACACGCTACACGCTCAGCGCTTCGCCGCGCTCCCTTCGGGTGAGCACGTAATCGAAAATCACCCGCGACACAAAAACCGAGGTGAACAGGTTGGCAATAAGACCGATGGTCAGCGTGACCGCGAAACCCTTCACTGGACCCGTGCCAAAGGCGAACAAGATGGCCGCCATGGCCACGGTGGTAACGTGGGTGTCAATAATCGTCTTGAACGCGTGGTCAAACCCGCCCGCCACCGCCGCCGGCGGCGCCTTCCCCATACGCAGCTCTTCCCGGATACGCTCGAAAATGAGCACGTTCGAATCCACGCCGATACCAACGGTCAGGATTACGCCGGCGATACCGGGCAGCGTAAAGACGCCGCCAAAATACGCCATGGCCGCGATCAGGATAACAAGATTTAGAATCAGCGCCACGTCGGCGTTCACCCCGGCCCCGCGATAGTAGATGAGCATGAAAACGAGAATGGCTACAAAGCCGATGATGCACGCCTCAATGCCGTGGTGGATCGAATCGGCCCCGAGCGACGCGCCCACCGTCTCCTCCTGCATATAGCTGATCGAAGCCGGCAGCGCGCCCGAGCGCAGCTTCAGGGCAAGATCGGAAGCCTGCTGCTCGGTGAAGCTGCCCTGAATCACACCGTTGTCGCTGATCTGGTTGTCGATCACCGGTGCGCTCTGCACGCGGTTGTCGAGAATGATCGCCAGTTGCTTGCCGATATTACGCTGCGTGATCTGCGCGAACCGCGATGCGCCCGCGCGTGTCAGTGTGAAGTCGATGTCGGGACGCCCATTCTGGTCCTGAGAAGGCTGGGCGCCGGTCAGGTCGCGGCCGGTAATCGCCGCGATGCTGTCGACCAGGTACCATTCCGGGGCGCCGGAGTCGCTCACGCCCGGCAGCAATTGCGTGTCCGGCGGCAGCACGCCGCCAAACGAAGCCAGCGCCTCGTCCTTGCCCGGGTACGGCCCGCCACGGACGATCTTCAGCTCCAGCATGGCGGTGGATTGGATCACGTTCTTCACGCGCGTCGGGTCAGTCTCGCCGGGCAGCTCCACCACCAGCTCGTATTTTCCCTGGCCGTACTGTGCGATATCCGCCTCGCTGATCCCCAGCCCGTCCACGCGCCGCCGGATGGTGGCCATCGCTTCGGTGTAGGCGTCGTCTTTGATCGTACCCACCACGCTGTTCTTGAGAGTCAACATGCGCGCCGTCGGATCGCCCGCCACGCGGTTGACGTACCAGTCCGGGAACTGATCCTGCAGAAGCGCCTGCACACTGTCCCACTGCGCCTGGGGGACGCCCTTGACGGTAAGATGCGTTACGTCCGTTTTGTGCACATCGGCAGACGCCAGATTGCGCATATGCAGGTCATCGCGCAGCCGCGCCACCGCCTGGTCCGAGGTGGCGTTCACCGCGTCTTCCACATGCACCTGGAGCACCAGGTACATGCCGCCCTTCAGGTCCAATCCAAGCTTGATGCGGTCAACAATATTCTGCTCGAGCTTTTGAAGCGTGGACGGCAGGCCGATGATCCCGATCACACAGATGGCAACGGCGATGATAATAACGATGGTCCGGTTTCTGATGCTCTTTTCCATATTATTGGTTCATTGATCCATTGAGTCATTGATTCATTGAGCGAAGCTGGCCGCCAATGACTCAATGGCTCAATGATTCAATCACCCGGCGATTCAATCTCATGATCTGGCGCCGGGCCCCCATTTGCGTCCTTTTGCACCTTCCCCCACCGCCGCCGGCTCACCCTGGCGCGCAGGGGTGGTGGTGCCGTCCGGGTTGTGGATGCTCGTAATCGCCGAGCGCACCACCTCCACCTTCACCTGGGTCGCGATCTGAAGCTGAACCGTACTGCTGCCAAATCCGATAACCGTTCCGATCATGCCCCCGCTGGTAACAACGCGGTCCCCGGTCTTGAGGTTCGCCAGCATCTCTTGAGCTTTATGGCGTTGCCGGCCCTGGGGCCGGATGATGAGAAGATACCAGATGAGGATTAGCGGACCAAGCAGAAGGATGAACCCGGTCAAGCTTGAGCCCGGCGCAGACGCATCCGCGGCAAAGAGGACCGGATGAAGCAGAAAATGCCCTAACACGTGCAGCCCTTGTTATGAAGTTTCTGA
Organism: Terriglobia bacterium; assembly: GCA_050745245.1. GTDB lineage: Bacteria > Acidobacteriota > Terriglobia > UBA7540 > UBA7540 > RH2-MAG17b. Next base: position 4,892 of record JBOGJW010000199.1, read on the forward strand.
ATGGGATGTCCCATCTCCGGGAAAACCGAGGAGCGCGATGCCGTAGCCTTTGGCCACCTGCCGGAAGTCAGTCGCTTAGTTCAGGGCCAGACCGCAGCCTTGAGAGGAAACTTCCAAAATCTCCCGTGCGAATAGCCTGCCTGATTTTTATCATCGTGTCAAGGTAAAAGTATAAGTTGTGGTAGGTCGCCAGGATCGCGGCGAGCATCTCACCCGTCGCGAAGAGGTGCCGCAGGTAGCGGCGGGAGTACCGCCGGCAGACCGCGCAGGCGCAGGCGGGGTCCGGCGGCCGCTCATCCCGCGCGTATCGGGCGCTCTTGATCACCACGCGGCCTTCCGAAGTGAACAGGCTCCCGTTGCGAGCGTTGCGCGTGGGCATGACGCAGTCGAACTGGTCCACGCCGCGGGCCACGCACTCCGCCAGGTCCGCCGGCGTGCCTACGCCCATCAGATAGCGCGGACGATCGGCGGGGAGCCGTTCGGCCGTGAACTCCGTAACGTCATAAGTCGCGGATTTCGATTCGCCCACGGAGAGCCCGCCGAGCGCGTAACCGTCAAACCCGATCTCGACCATCTCCTCGGCGCTTTGCCGCCGAAGCAATTCATCCACGCCGCCCTGCACGATGCCATAGAGCGCGCCGGGCAGCGCGGCGTCCTGCTCGCCCCGTTGCTCCCCCTGGGCCACCTCAGCCGCACACTCCAGGGCTGCCTTGGCACGTCGCGCCCAGCGGCTCGTGATCTCAACCGCGCGCCGCGTTGCCTCGTGCGTTGAAGGATATGCCACGCACTCATCGAGGATCATCATGATGTCCGAGCCGAGGGCGATTTGAATCTCCACCGCCCGCTCCGGCGAGAGGAAGTGGCGCGAGCCGTCGAGGTGCGACCGGAACTCCACGCCTTCTTCGCTGACGCGCTGCAGCCCGGTGAGGCTCATCACCTGGAATCCGCCGCTGTCGGTAAGGATCGGGCGAGGCCACGCCATGAATCGCCCCAGCCCGCCCGCCTCCCGGATTACCTCCGGGCCGGGACGCAAAAACAGGTGATAGGCGTTGGCAAGAATGATGCTCGCCCCGAGCTCCTCCAGGTGCTCCTGCGTGAGCGCCTTCACCGTCCCGCACGTTCCCACCGGCATGAAGACCGGCGTCTCTACCACGCCGTGAGCCGTGTGCAGCCGCCCCAGCCGCGCGTGCGTGCCGGCATCACGCGCCAGGATTTCAATTTGAAATTTGAAATCATCCATCGGCATAAGGCCGCCGCTACACGCTTTTCGGCAGCCAGTTAACTTAAGGGCTTTTCAAATGTGACCTATCCATCGAGTGCCGGCTGCGCTCTCCCCCTCCTTACATAGCTGATCGCTTTCAGCATCACAGCATTATTAGGAATAACTTTCCCGAATGAGTTTTCAAAGCCCGGAACTGCGCCACGGAATCCTTTTGATCCTTTCAGGTTGACCTCGCGAATTACCTGTCCCAGCCGCGGGCTGGTCCATTCAAGGGCGAAAAAGCTGATGGCACTTCGCTCGTTCTCTCCGCAGGGCGCTTCATCGGCGCCGTAGCAATAGGCCCCGGGCTTGGGATGGCTGCGCCAGTTCCATTCGAGGATATTGACGCCGTAGCGAATCGGAACAAGCTCTGGCAAGCCATCTTCGTAGATTACTTCATACCACCCCAGCAGGTCTGCCGAGTCGCGCATATCCCAGATCAGGCGATAGGCTTTTTTGTTCGTGGCGGGAAGGGCGCAGGCGTGCAGAAAAATCAGGCTGGTGGCGTCTTCGCCAATCGGAATGGCCCGGACCTCGAGAGGCAGCGGATTGGGCGCCTTGCCTTCCGCTCCCACCATCACCACCCCCTTGCCACTGTCATTGGCAGGCGCAAGATCAAATATTTTGCTCCCGAGCGCGATCTTCCCTGTCTTCATACCTCTCAGATCAACGCCGAAAGTGGAGTGCTCGAGAGGCATGTTGAACGATGAAGAAATATCGATGGGAACGACCGGATCGCCAACTTCGCTGGGCGGGGTATTACCGCGGAGGCTCTCGCGCAGCGCGGGGACCGAGGACTGCACGATTGAACATAATTGCGAGGATTCCAGCACGCCTGTGGACCACAGAAGATTGCTGCACCCGAGAAAGCTGCGCATCAAATCCTTGCCAAAATTGAATTCATTCGTCGCTTCCCAGGCCGAGGGCGCGCCGCCGGTAATCGTCGGACGCTTAATACGGGCGGGGTATTCCCGAATTTCGGGCTCCATATTGCCGTAGATCTGGTGGAACCCAAAGTCATCAAGCAGAGCTTCATTGCTCTTACCTTTCCATCTTAACTCCCAGAACCAATTGAAGATCAGAATGTCCTTGGGGACGAGTTCCTTCACCTGCCGGGGAGTCATCGCCCCAGGCGAGTAGTACACCCATCCGTCCTTGGTGACGCGCCGCCGCAGGCCCTTGCCGCGCACATTTTCCAGCAGATAGTCGCCCCAGATCGCCATTTTGACGTTCTTGTTCGCAAGGTATTCGTGGATCTTCAGGAGATCGTGCCCATAGACTTCGCCGGGATCCTTCGACCTGCAACACGGACAGAGGCCAAAGGGCGCAAACCATTCGTCGTGTCCTGCGTGCACCATTGTGGGCTTCATCACCTCGAGGAATTCGTCCATCACTTCAAAAAGCAGCTTATAGCTTCCCGGATTCGAGGGGCAGTATGTATCCGGCCACTTGTCGCCGGGAACTTCTGAAAGGTCTTTGTGCCTGGTCAACAGGTAAAAGCTATGGGTCAGGGATGGGATTGCGGGAATAACTTCAATATGATGCCGGCCGCACCATTGCACCAGGTCCGCAACTTCGGCCTTCTCGATGAATCCTCCGTCGCAGCAATCCTGGTGAGAGGAATTCTGATCGCGGCCGTGCAGCGGCCCGGGCGGATAATTACGGCGGCTGTAGTTGGTGTCCCGCGCAAACTCAACCCATCCTTCGTTCAGTTCCAGATGGCTGTCGAACCGCATGCAGCCGTTCATCTCAATGATCACCGTATTGAATTTGTACTGGGCCGCGAGGTCACGGATAAAGCGCTTGCACATTGGAATTTCGTCGCGGCCGGGCAGGTAAAAATAGATGCCCCGGAACGGCTTGTCGGGCCAGTCCCGCACCTCGACCCCCTGGATATGGAGCTGATTGCCGCCTCTACCGATCAACTGGCGCAGAGATTGGAGGCCGTAGAAAGCTCCCCGCTCGTCGCAGCCCGCCACCACAATCGCATTGTCCTTAACCTGGAGGAAATATCCCTCGGGGCCGGGATTCGTGGCGGATAGATCCGGCCGATTCCGGCGGCAATACTCCCGCACCAGCGGATTGCTCATCGATCCCATCAGGATGAAGCGATCACGCTCCGGCAGCGTGCCGGCGTGCCGGACGCGCGGCTCAACTCCATAACGGTCGCTCACCTCCTCCACAAGGAAGCGCGCGAGCTGTATGTCGCTGATCGAGGCGTCCGCAGGAAGGATGATGGTTGATTCCTCATTCAGCGCAAAATGCCGGTGCGACTTCGTCATCTCGTGCGGCCGCGGGAATATGGCCGCGGGCGCGATCGGCGGTATGGGATGATCGTTGTCCGGCTGCGCCCCCGGCAACCCGCCGCGGCTGGTTCGGCCCGCGGCCGGAATCATTGAGCCGGCCAGCAATGATCCTGTGGTCCGGCTCAGGAACGAACGCCGGTCAAGATTGAATGACATCTCGGTGTGCCTCCCGGTATATGACTGCGCCATATCGCAGATTGCTGGAAAGCGCGTCGCGGCTTTATGCCGCCATGCAAGCATTGAGGAGATTGCGTTTGTCGCGGCGTAACGTCGCCGCTACCCGCTTGAATCAATAAGCGTATCTCTTTTGAGTTGCACTTTCAGGCGGGGCAAAAAGAGGAAGAGGGGCGCGCCCACGCTCGGGTGACAGTATCTCCCACAGGTGAGCAGCTTGCTGAAAAACGTGTAGCGGCGGCTTTATGCCGCCATGCGGCGATTGATAATACTGGATTAATGGCGATATCAAATCGCCGCTACGCCGCTTAAGCAGGGTTTTTCAGCAACCTCTCGTCTAGGTGTGGCACCCCTCTGCGAGCTGACACTCACCATTCAAGCCTGAACATCGCTTGAAGTGCGCGAGCGCCTGGCTCATCACCGGTGGAGCCGCCGTTCACTCCTCCCACGCCGCTGATGGTTCCGAAGCTCGGCCCAGTGACTTTGGCGTTTGGCACCACCGCCCCAGAAACATCGCTAACCGTGCCCGTGATGGTAGCAAACGTGCTTTGGGCAAAATCTGTCGGCGGCGTGAGAGCGGCCGCGGCCACCAGGCAAGTGACTGCCAGGTAAGACGAAAGGCATCCAATGTGTTTTTGCATCTCGCCGCTCCTGTATCTGTGAGTGCCGCAAATCCGGCGCAATTGACAAGCCGGCGTTTTCACGCATGGTATTTATATGACCGGGAACGCAGCACCGCGGCATTGCGATGTCAATAGCTTTTGACATAGGGGGGTAATGCCTCACTTTCGGGCGCGAATGTAGCGGCTGGTTTATCCCGCCATCCCCAAAATGGCGGCGTAAAGCCACCTCTACGAGTGGGTAGCCACGGCACGGGTTTTGTGCCGTGGGCTTTTCAGCCCCGGTATCTTTCCGGCAGCCGCAGGTAATCGATCCGAGTCGGGCAGCGTCGGAGGGTTTCCTTATCCAGCGCAAAGTTATTGTAGCTGGACCATCGCCACTCCTCCGGCTTGCTGACTAGGCCCTTCCGCACCGGGTTCAGGTGCATATAATGGAAGCGCGCCACGAATTCCTTCTCATGCCGAACGAACCGGTTCCAAAACTGGTGTTGCCAGACCGGCCCCGAAGCACTCCTCTTGTCATTCAAGCATCGAGCAGAGATCCATTTGATGTCCTGGACCACGCGCGAAATCGTCAGTGGATAAGCCGTCCAAATCAGCGCGTGCCAGTGGTCCGGCATGAGCACGTAGCCACACAGCAGGAAGCCCAGCTTTCCTCGCGACTCATCTATGGCCGCCGCCACGAGCCGGTATTCGCCCGCCTTCAGAGGGGTAAGCGCGCGACGAAGGCTGACGGTCACGAAAAAGATTCGATCCGTGACGAGCAGGCGCTGGACGCGTGACACGCCCCAATTTTATACAACAATCTGGCTGCCCCTGTGCAGCAAAAGCCCACGGCACAAAACCGGTGCCGTGGCTACCCGCTGATAGCTGTGCGAGCCGCCCGCCGTCAGGTTCCCGTCCGCATCATAGCTGAAGCCGGGAGTAGTGATCTGCATCCAGCGGCCCAGCTAATATTAGAATCTCCTAATGTTGTTGATTCTAAAGGGTTGGTAGGCTTCGTTCCGTAAATTTTTTCTTGTAGCGCAGCTTCCCGCCTGAACGCCCCGGTTGCACGCGAAGCTATTATAGCCTTTGCCGCCGAAACGCTTGGATACGCATGGGACGTACGAGACACATTTTTTGGGCGGATTTCCCAGTCGGGAGGGCTCGCTGAACCCGTAACACGCCCCAATTTTATACAACAATCTGGCCGCCGCTGTGTAGCAAAAGCCCACGGCACAAAACCGGTGCCGTGGCTACCCGCTCTTACTTTCGGCATGATCCGCGTCCCTTTCAAGACGTGCCCCTTGCAGCTTGAGCTTGATATACTCGCAGATGATGAGCACCCCGGCGGTTACCGCCACAGCTTCTAGCATGGGTCGCAGGTGGCCTTTTCGGAGCACGACGGCGAGGATCTCTAAGCCGAGTATGCCTCCCGTAGACATCACGAGCAACTCCCACGTCCTCGGCGTCAAAGTAAGTGCAATGGCCACCCCAATTGTCAAGCCAACCGGCAGAGGGAGCGAACCCAAGCCGCGAAACCAGTTGTACCAATTCCCGGCAGCTCCCAGCGAGCAAATAGCGAAAATAATGGCAAATGTGCCCCGAAGGTTTTTAGATCGATCCCACCTGTCCGATGTCAGCGTTGGCAGCAGCCGTGCCCGCTCGCGTACATGTTGATTCAGACTCAACTCACCAGCCTCCCAGTGATTCAGCGGGTAGCCACGGCACCGGTTTTGTGCCGTGGGCTCTTCAGCCCCGGTATTTTTCGGGCATCAGCACACAACTGCCGAGCAGAAAACCATGTCTACGGCGCGAGGCTTTTAACGCCTCCATCATCAGCGGGTACTCAGAGGCGTCGGTTTCCCTAACCCGGCGGCGAAGGTTGACCGCCACGAAAAAAATCGGTCCGTGATGAGCAGACGCCGGACGCGTGACACGCCACAATTTTATACAACCATCTGGCCGCCCCCGTGCAGCAAAAGCCCACGGCACAAAACCGCTGCCGTGGCTACCCGCTGCGATACCATAGTTCCCCTCCACGACCCAGAAATCGAAAACCTTCGCCGCCGATCTAAACGCCATCAACCAGCGCTTGTCAAGCAAAAGTTTTGGCCTCAGGTAATGC
>JBOGJW010000200.1:0-2484 GCA_050745245.1 Terriglobia bacterium
TCTGAGAAGAGTGCAACCGACGTGGCGAGGCTCGTCAACCCGCCAAGCGGTTTGGCCACGCCGATCCGCTTGAGAAGGGAGACAATAGGCCGCGCAGACGCCATCAGAACCATCGGGAATCAACGGAAAGCGAAATTGAGAATCGGGCTCAACGAAAGCGGGCAGGAATCATTTTGCGAAACCCGCAAGTTGGGTTCATCGTCTGTTTGGGACAATCTCAGAGTGATGACGGATACCGATAACTCAAGTCAAATAGATCGGTGGACGGACCGGCGGCGATTCTTGACAGGCATTATGGCCTCGGCCGGTCTCGTTGGCGAAGCCGTCTGCTCGATCTGGCGACCTTTACCCTTATCCATCCACGCTCCGCCTGCCCGAGCCTCCGGCGCCTGTGCCTTGTAAAAGAGCGCTGATTCAAGAAGCCCCGAGCCGAACGAAAACTCCTTCCGGCGTAGCTACGTCTTGGCCGGGGTTGGCGAATTCAAACCTGTTCAGAGGTTGGCAGCGAAGGATGAGCGGGAAGAGCGGATAGGGAATAAACTTAGTTTTTACGGATGCGCCACGGTGGGGTTCCGGCTAAACACGTCAAGTCCCGCGACTGCGGCGTCACTACGGCGAGCATCCTCAGACTCGACCGGAGCGCTGATGTCAATGTGCGGCATCCGCGAAAGCAAAGCGGAAGCTGCCTCGGAAGTTAACATGGCGGATCTAGAATCCGATGCCATCATAGGGCCGGCCCGAAGCCGTTCGATGACGCGTGATATCGCAAGTGCGCAAGGCCTCCCGCTTCTACAGGAAGCGCTCCCAGACACGTCGCCACACGCGGACCGCCTGAAGGATCTCTTGCACAGTGCGTTCGGCTTCGCATCGTTCCGGCCGAACCAGGAGGCCGTTTGCCGGGCGGTTATCGAGGGCCGGGACGTGTTGCTTGTCATGCCGACGGGGTCCGGCAAATCGCTGTGCTACCAGTTGCCGGGAATCGCTCGCGGCGGCACGACGCTGGTGATCAGCCCGCTCATTGCCTTGATGGAAGACCAGGCGGCGAAGCTCAAGGAACGAGGCTTCGCCGTCGACCGCATTCATTCGGGGCGTGCGCGCTCCGACTCCCGGCGGGTTTGCATGGAGTATCTCAGCGGCAAGCTGCAGTTCCTGTTCATCGCGCCGGAGCGGCTGCGCGTGGATGGTTTTCCGGAAATGCTGGCTAAACGGCCACTGTCCCTCATCGCCATTGACGAGGCACACTGCATTTCGCAGTGGGGACACGATTTTCGGCCGGATTACCGCAGGCTGGGCCAACACCTGCCGCAGTTGCGGCCGGCGCCCGTGGTGGCGTTAACCGCTACCGCGACGCCCATCGTTCAGAAGGACATCGCAGAGCAGTTAGGGCTGCAGCAGCCGGTTCGCTTCGTTCACGGCTTTCGCCGCGCCAACATCGCCATTGAGGTTGTCGAGATTACGCCTTCCCAACGGGCCGAGCTCACCGGTCAACTGTTACGGGAGGCAGGACGCACTCCTGCAATTGTCTACACACCCACGCGCAAGCAGGCTGAATACCTGGCGGTGGAGCTCGCGGCCTCCTTTCCTGCTGCGGCCTATCACGCCGGCTTCGATTCCGAGCGCCGCCACAGCGTCCAAAAGGAGTTTCTTGACGGCCGGGTCAAGGTGATGGTGGCGACGATTGCCTTTGGGATGGGGATCGATAAGCCTGACGTTCGGACCGTAGTGCATACCGCCCTGCCGGGGAGCCTCGAAGCGTACTACCAGCAAATCGGACGCGCCGGACGTGACGGCGCCGCCAGCCGCGCGATCCTGATGCACTCCTATGCTGATCGATTCACCCACGACTACTTCTTTGAGCGCGATTATCCGGACGTGACCGCGCTCGACGCGATCTTTGCCCGGCTGCGGGCGGAGCCGCAAGAAAAAGTGGCGCTACAGCAGCAGACCGGAATTGATGAAGAGGTGTTCGACAAAGCTCTCGAGAAGCTCTGGACGCATGAGGGGGCTGTCGTGGATTTCGCGGAGAGGGTAAGCCGTGGCCGCGAGCAGTGGCGCGGGGCTTATATCGCCCAAGGTGAGCAGAAGCGATTGCAGCTCGACCAGATGATCCATTACGCGGAGAGCAGCCACTGCCGCATGGCTACGCTGGTACGTCATTTTGGCGATCTCGCTGACGGACAGAAACCATGTGGGATATGCGATTTCTGCGCTCCGCAGAAGTGCATCGCACAGCGGTTCAGGACGGCCACGGAGGTTGAACACAAGATGTTCTTGCGGTTGATTGCCGTGTTGCGCTCGGGCGGCGCTAGATCGACAGGCAAACTGTACGGTGACGTGTGTCCTGGCCACGAGATCAGCCGTGACGCCTTCGAAGAAGTGCTCGGCGCCGCGGCACGTGCTGGACTGCTGGAGATCTCGGACGCGGTCTTCGAGAAGGATGGCAAACAGATCTCGTACCGCAAGGCCCATCTTACGCGTGCCGCC
>JBOGJW010000201.1:0-4226 GCA_050745245.1 Terriglobia bacterium
TCCCATCCACGCGCCCGGTGTAGTCGCGGTCATAAGCGTCTACGTGGATTTTCACGTGCTGGCCCACCTGCATATGCTGCAACTGCGTTTCCTTGAAGTCGGCGGTCACCCAGATATCCTCCACCGAGACGAGAGCCAGCAAAGCCTGCCCGGCCGAAACGTTCTCGCCCACCACCACGGTGCGCTTGCCGACGATGCCGTTCACCGGGGCGGCGATCGTGGTGTATTGCATGTTGAGTTCGGCCTGGTGCAAAGCGGCTTCCGCCGCCTCCACCACCGCCGCCGCCGCCGCCGCTTTAGCGCGAATCACGCTCAACTGCTGAGGACGAGTGTGCGCGTAGTGAAGCTCGGCATCGGCTTGCGTAAGGCGAGTGCGCGCCTGCGCCACCTGCTGTTCGGCCGCGGCGGCGCTGGCCTCGGCCGCGGCTACGGTGGCGGCGCTGCTCTTGGCTTCGGCAACGGCGGTATCGTACTGCTGCCGCGAGACCTCGTTCTTCTTCACCAGCGTCGCATAGCGCTTCAGGTTGTCCTGCGCGTTCACATTATTGGCCTCGGCCTCTTGCAGCTTCGCCTGCGCGGCCTGGAACTGCTTCTCCGCCGCGTTAATTCCCGCCTGCGCGTTGGCCACGTCGGCCTGCGCCGAATTCACCTGGCTCAAAGTATTCACGGAAGTGATGGGCACGCCGGAGCGCGCGCCCTGCGCGGCCGCCTGCGCGTTGACAAGCTGCGCCTTGGCCTGGTCCACGGCCACCTGATAGTCGGTCGGGTCCAATTGCACCAGCACCGCGCCCTTCTGCACGTATTGCGTGTTCTCCACCAAAACGCGCGTGACGTGTCCCTTCACGCGCGAGCTGATGGGATAAATGTAGCCATCGATCTGGGCATCGTCGGTTGAAACCCAGCCCGCATAATGGCGATAAACCAGCACCCCGATTACGATGATTATCACGATTGCCACGAGGATCGGCCATTTGCTTCGCGGCTTGCGGACAAGGTGCGTCTTGGGCGCGGCGGCATGGTTTTCTCCTGCCGATTGCGTGCTTGCCCCGGTCTGCCCCGGTGTCACGTTTTCCTGTTCCACGTCCGTTCGCTGCTCCATGGGTCACTTTCCTCCGAGGTACTGCAATACCGCCTGCTCCGCAATCCCGGCCGCGCGAGCCAGGGCTACCTTCGCCAGGTTGTGTGCGTAAAGGCTCGAGATGTAGTTTTCATCCGCCCGCGCCACGGCTTCCTGCGCCTGCACCACTTCAATGTTGTCAGTAACGCCCGCGGCGAAGCGATCGCGCGCCTGCTGAAGAGTCTGGGCGGCCAGCTTCACGTTGCTCTGGGCCACGCTTACCTGGTCCGACGCGGTCTTCAGGTTCATCAGCGCGGTGCGCACGTCGTAATCAATCTGGCTCTTCAGATTGCCGAGCTGCTCCTTGCTCTGTTCGACTTGTGCATCGGCCTCAAGGAGGTCGCCGTGAACGCGCCCGCCTTGAAACACCGGAATCTTTACGGTGCCGGCGATGGCGAACGTTTCATGAGAATTGGAAGGCGTCAGCCCGATGTCGCCAAAGTTCGACTGAAAATCAACGGACGGATACCGCTCCGCCAGCACCGCCTTGCGCCGCGTTTCAGCGGCGTGAACGCGCACGATGGCCGCCTTATAATCCGGCCGGTTGCGATAGGCATCTTCCAGCACTTTGTCGAGCGTAACTCCCTGGAGCGGAGCGTAAGGCGTCTTCGTCGTCAGCTCGTATGGCTGCCCGTCAGGCAACCCGATCACGCGCGCGAGATCCAGCTTCTCGGTGGCATAGTCGTTCTTCGCAGCGATCAGCTCCTGCTTGCGCGACTGCAGCTCCACCTGCGCGCGAAGCACGTCGATTTGCGGGCTGAGGCCGGTGTGAAAGCGGTCGACCGCCTGCTGATAGAGCGCCTGCGCGGTGGCCACCTCCGCCTGCGCGGAGGCCACGCGGGCTTCCCCGGCGTTGGTGATGAGATAGGCATTGCCGGTCGCCAGCACCACTGTCTGGCGGGCGTCCTGGTACGTGTACTGGGCGGCCTGAACGTCCTCGGAGGCGGCGCGCTCGTTCCGCAGGTCTTCAAGGCTCAGAATCGGAGCCGTTAAATACGCGCGGGCATCGAATGTGTTGAATGGACCAACAATCACCGGGAATCCGGGAAAGGCATTGGCGGGAAATCCCAACGCTTCAAGGTTGATCTCCTGCCGGGTCTCGGTGACGCTCGCATTCACCTGCGGCAGGAGTTTGCTCAGCGCCTCCCAGCGCTGCCCGCGCGCCATCCGAGAGCTTTGCGCGCTCAGCAGCAATCCGAGGTTGTAGCGCAGCGCGCGATGGATCGCATCGGTAAGCGACAAGGGTATCGCCTGCGCCGTCGCCTTGCCGGAAGGCGTGCTGCCCAGGAACGGGCTCTGCGGTCCGAGTAGAGCGGCCGCGGCAGACCCGCCCGGCGCGCTTGATGCATTCCCCCCGGCCGTGCTCGAACTGGCCGCGCCGCTCCCGTACTCCATCGTTCCGGAAGTGGTCGCGGGGGTCTGAGCGAGGGCTGCGCCGCGCATCAGCAAGACCAGCGTAACCGCGAGCACCTTCACGTGCACCCTTGAATTCCACATCATGCCTTTCCTCTCGGTGAGTCACGCTAGGACTGATTGTTTAGAGTATCAGGTCGTTGAAGCAGCATAGAGGCGCGCGAGGACGGCTCTTTTCGGCCGTCCTTTGTTTCGATGCACCTCCTGCGCGTTCGATTCGGAGGGCAGCGGCGGTTTATCCCGCCAGCGTCTGCAGAGGCTGGTTTATCCTGCCAGCGCTTTTGGGAGCGGGTTTGTCCCCGTACATGGCGGCATAAAGCCGCCTCTACCCGCCTCACTGTGGTAGAATTCCGCGCATGAAAACAACCAAACTCGTATTCTGCGCCGTGATATTACTCTGCGCTGGGGCGGCGCTCGCGCGGCCGCAGTCCGTCGGCTCGGTTGAGCGGCTCGATCCATCGCTGAGCCGCATCGTGCCCGCCAATCCCAGGATCGAGCGCGTGGCGACAGGCTTCAACTGGACCGAGGGGCCAGTGTGGGTTCGCGCCGGGTACCTGCTCTTCGCCGACATTCGCAACAACCGCATCATGAAGCTCATCCCCGGCCACAGCGCCACCGTCTTTATGCATCCGAGCGGCTACCTGGGTGCGACGCCGTATCCCGGACCCGAATCCGGTTCGAACGGCATGACGCTCGATCCGCGCGGGCGGCTCACCGTGGCGGGTCACGCGCAGCGCGACGTCTGGCGGCTCGAATCGCTGAGCCCGCACGCCGTCCGCACGATTCTTGCCGAGTCCTATCACGGCAAGCGCCTGAACAGCCCCAACGACCTCGTTTACGGGCCGCATGGCGCGCTGTATTTCACCGATCCTCCCTACGGGCTGCCCACGCAGGCCGACTACGACCCTCTCAAGCAACTCCATGTGAACGGCGTTTATCGCATCATCGGCGCCGTCCAGCACCGGCCCGGCGCGCCGCCCGATCCGAGTAAGCTGCAGCTCCTTATTTCCAACCTGCCCCGTCCCAACGGCATCGCCTTTTCACCCGATTATAAATACCTCTACGTGGATAACTCCGAGCCGCACAAGGTATGGATGCGCTATGACGTTAAGCCTGACGGCACGCTCAGCGGCGGCAAGGTGTTCTACGACGCCAGCTCCAGCACCGCCTCCGGCGCGCCCGACGGAATGAAGATCGATGTCCAGGGTAACATCTATAGCGCTGGTCCCGGCGGCGTCTGGATATTCTCCCCCCAGGCCAAGCACCTGGGCACCATTCACCTCCCTGAGCGCGTCGGCAATCTAGCCTGGGGCGGCTCCGGCTACCGGACGCTTTACATCACAGCCGACACCAGCGTTTACCGCCTCCGCCTCAAGATCCCCGGCGAAAAGCCGTGATTTTGAAATGGGAGCGCGGCCACCCTGGCGGCCCGCCAAGGTGTGGCGGCTGTGGCGCGCGTGTTAATTTACACCGGACCGCCCGGGTGCTAGACTTGAGTCGATGTCGAACAGAACCAAATGGCTCCTCAATCTCGGGGTGCTGGCGCTGATGCTCATCTACTTTTTCGTCGGACTCTACACCCAGAGGTGGTGGATAGACGTCACGGTAGTAGGCATCTTCTTGGTCGGAGGGGCATGTTACTTCGTCGTGCAACTGGTTCGCTTTCGCGGTGGAAACGAGGCGAGCCGCCCTGGGT
>JBOGJW010000202.1:0-2682 GCA_050745245.1 Terriglobia bacterium
GGTTGCGGCCGCGAGGCCGCGCTGCACTACCCGTTCGGTCTTATCGATCATTAGTAATTTTTAATGTTCTTTGTTTTCAACAATCAATAGGCTTCGTTCCGAAAAAATCTATTTTGTCGCGATGCAATTCCGCTTGGTTCCGAATCGTTCACGCCGCCTCTTCGCCTTCGGCCGCATCTTCTTCATGCCGGCGCTCTCCCACCCAGTGTGGCGCAAACCGCGGTAGGAATGGAGACGGGTGAGACAGTTTTCCATGTGTGATCGGCGATTGGTGATTGGGCGATTCAAGCCGGAAACGGTTAGCGCGGAGTAGATTTGTAACTTTTTTAGCCAGCATTTTGGCGCGAGGTAGTGGTAGCCACGGTCAACCGCTTTTGGGCTGACCGTGGTTTTTAAACCATGGTAAAAGGCCCACGGCCAGGAAAGCACTGACCGTGGCTACCATTGCCTTCGCGTTTGGTTGCGGGTCTGCCGCGCCACGCTCAAAGTCTCGGAGCGGGCCGGCACCACCGGCGAGAGGGTGGGCACATCTAACCGCCATGCGAAAATTGGCTTCGATGTTGATGATGCTGGTCGCTGCCAGCGTGCTGGCCGCGCAGAATCAGCTTTCCAGTCCGGCGGCAGAATCGCGTTCACTGCTGGAGCAAGCGGCGAGCGACAAGAATCCTGATGTCCGGCGACAGGCGGCTCAGGCGATGAGCCTGCTGAACGCCACAAACCCTTTGCTGAGCGAGCTCGGCGCAATGGTGAGTGACCGAGATGTTTCGGTTCGCGTAGCGGCCGTTTCGGCGCTGGGAGACTTCAAGAGCCGGAGGAACATCCCCCTCCTGAGGCAGGCCCTGAGCGACCCGGTTCCGGAGGTAGGCATATCCGCCGCGAAGGCTCTCTACGATCTGCATCAGCCGGAAGGACAGGAGTACCTGCTGGCCGTGGTTTCAGGCCAAACCAAGGCGGCCTCGAGCTATATCACCAGCCAGGCGCGCAGCACGGTGCGGTTGCTGCATACGCCGACAAAGCTCTTTACCACCGCGGCGATTGGGGCCGCAGGCATGGCGGTGCCGCTGCCGGGATTCGCCTTCGGTCTGGCCTCGGTCGAAGGTATTCTCTCTGACCCGGGCGCCTCAGCCCGTGCTGCCGCATTATTGCTGCTCGGGAACTCGCGCGACCCGGCGGTGGCCGAGGCCGTCCGGTCCGCGCTTCTCGACAAGGAGTGGTCCGTGCGCGCCGCTGCCGTTCACGTTACGGCGATGCACCCTTACCCTCAATTCCGCGAGGACTTGGTTCCGCTCCTTGCTGATAAGAAGGACGCCGTCCGCCTGCGCGCCGCCGCGGCTTACCTCAGGCTCAGATCGATCGAAATCCGGCGTCGCGGAAGGCGGAGGCGCAGCTGAAAAGTACGTCATTTTCAGCTGGTAGCGCAGACCTCCGCTTTTGAGGTCTGCGGCTTCTTGTACAAACCGCGGACCTGAAAAACGCAGGTCCGCGCTACCCCGCTGTCATTCTGAGCGCAGACGCCATGAGCCTCCGGCTCGCCACTTCCCATGAAAATAACCAAATCGATCTAAGCCCTTTATTTTCAATGAGCTGATCGGCTATTTTCACGGCAGCGAAGAATCCCCGTATTTCGCTCGGCTTCAAAAAATACGGGGATTCTTCGCTCGGTCGCCGCAGCGACCTCGCTCAGAATGACAGCGCGTTTGGTTGCGGTCGAAACACCGCGCTGCGCCACCCAAGCGGTATGTATACCCTTTTCGAGGGCACTACACCAGCTTATACCCCGCCGCCTACGCATAAATTCCGCGCTGCCTCACGCAAAACGCAACGCGGTCGATCGCCAGCACGTAGGCGGCGATACGGTTGTTCACCTTGTGAGTTTCTCCATAGCGCACCACGTCGTGGAAAGCAGAAACCATAATGTGCTTCAGCCGTTCGTTCACGTCTGCCTCGGGCCAGAAATAGCCTTGCCGGTCCTGCACCCACTCGAAGTAGGAGACGGTCACGCCGCCGGCGTTCGCCAGAATATCTGGCACCACGAAGACTCCGCGGTCGAAAAGGATATCATCGGCGGGAGGCGTGGTGGGACTGTTCGCGCCCTCAATCAGGATGCTCGCCTTCAGGTTGGAGGCATTGTGGCTATTGATGACGCTCTCGGTAGCGGCCGGCAGGAGAACGTCGCATTCCTGTTCGAGAATTTCGGCGCTGCCGATGCTCTCTCCGCCGGGAAAGCCCTTTACGGCCTTCGCCTCGTGCGCGTGTTTAAGGAGCGCCTCAATGTCCAGGCCTTGCGAATTGTAGACGCCGCCATGGATGTCGCCCACGCCGACAATTTTGTAGCCGGATTCGAACATCAGCCGCGCCGCCTGCGAGCCGACATTCCCGAATCCCTGAATAATGACGCGGGCCGATTCACGCGTCCTGCCAAACCGCTTCAAAGCCTGGTCGCAAACCAGCTTGCAGCCGCGCCCGGTGGCCTCCCGCCGCCCGCGCGATCCGCCAAGGTCCAGGGGCTTCCCCGTCACGCTTGCTGTTACCGTATGGCGGACGTGCATGGAATAGGTGTCCATGATCCATGCCATCACCTGCTCGTTGGTGTTCATGTCCGGCGCGGGAACGTCGCGCTCCGGGCCGATGTAGTCAAGGATTTCCGCGGTGTAGCGGCGCGTGATCCGCTCAAGCTCGCCG
>JBOGJW010000203.1:0-2977 GCA_050745245.1 Terriglobia bacterium
CGCCCCGCCTTCCGGCGCCGGAGCGGAAGTTATGGGCGCAGCCGAAGCGCGCCGATTTGTGAGCTTTCTCCGCTGCCCTGACGCGCGTAGAATGGACTCAGGGCTTCCGGTGAGCATGGGAACAAAGGCTGAATTCCCGCTCCCCCCGCCTTCGCGCAGGACGAGCTTCGCGGGAATCGCGGAACCCTGATCGCAGGAGCGGGAATATCGGAATTCTAACAGGAGAGTCACATGGAAGAACCCGGGCGCGAAACCCCAAATCCCACGACCGATAGCGGCCCCAAACGGCCTAAGCGGAACATCGCCATCATCGTAATCATCGTCGCGGTGGCGGTGATCGTGGCGCTGTACTTTGCAAACCGCAACGTCAAGTCGGTAGTGGCCCAGCAGGAGCAGCGGAGCGGCGGAACGTACCCCGAGGCGCCCGGCTTCGAACTCACCGATATTTTCGGCCATAGCGTAAGCCTTTCGGAGTACCGCGGCAAGGTGGTGCTGCTGGATTTCTGGGCGACTTGGTGCGGACCGTGCCGGATGGAAATTCCGGGGTTCGTCCAACTGCAAAACAAGTACGGCCCGGACGGCTTTCAGGCAATCGGCATTTCGATGGATGACGGGCCGCAGCCGGTACTCGACTTTTACAAGCAGTTCAACATGAACTACCGCGTCGCGATGGATAACGGCAAGGTGAGCCAGCTCTACGGCGGCATTATCGGCTTGCCTACCACGTTCCTGATCGGCCGCGACGGCCGCATCTACGACAAAGTTCCGGGCGCCGTTGACGTGCAGCGGTTCGAGCTCGAGGTTCGCCAGCTTCTGGCCCAACCGGCGGGCGGCGAGGCCTCAAATTTCAAGCCGGCAGGCGCTTCCGCCAGCATCAACGTGGAGACGCCGGCAGAGGCGAACTCGCCGGTGCCAGGCATCGATGTGACGAAACTCAGCAAGGCGCAGATCGCCGAGTTCAAGACACAGCTCACGAAAGAGAAGTGCAACTGCGGATGTAACTACAACCTGCTGCAATGCCGCACCAACGATCCCAGTTGCGAGATCAGCCGCGACCTGGCGCGACAAAAACTTGCGGAACTGCGGAAGCCTGCGCCGAAGGGCTGAGGTCCTCTGATTTCCTTGCGCACTTCTTCGGCGGGTCGCATATCGCTGTTGTAGCCACGGTCCCGCCGCGGCGGGCTTTCCTGACCGTGGGCCTTTCACCGTCGTTTACAAGCCCGCGCTCAACCGAGAAGCGGTTGACCGTGGCTACCCCGCTTAGCGCCTTTACGCGAGGGCTTTGCCTGTGCTAGATGAACTCCTGAGGAATACTCTCCCGGCGCGAATCGCCTTGCTCTGTCTGCTGACTGCGATCGCGGTGCCGGCGGGCGCGGCGCCCGCCCAGCAGCCCGCGGTCGTTAAAGCGCGCATTGAAATGGCCCCGCGCGCGGTCAGCGCCGGAAGCACGGCTCGCGCGAAAGCCATCGCGAAGGTTGCTCCCGGTTATCACATCAATGCCCATCATCCGAGCCTGAGCTATCTGATTCCCACCGAATTGCACCTGCAGCCGGGGAAGGCCTTCGCCGTCGAGCGGATCGATTACCCCCCGGGGAAAATTCGCCGTTTCGCTTTTTCCGACACGGGTCTTTCGGTTTACGAGGGCGCCGTCACAATCGCAGTCCTGCTGAAGGTGAATCCCGCGATTGCGCCGGGCGAGTACACCTTGCAGGGTAAGCTTGTGTATCAGGCTTGCAACGATCACGCCTGCCTGCCCCCGGCCAGCGTACCGTTGCAGACGAAGGTGCGGGTGACTGGCGCGCGCGCGCCGGCCGCCAATTCCCATGGCTCGCCAGATGCGCCCACACGCTGATTCGCCCCGCCCGGTTCGTGGCGCTTCCAGGCTGAGCGTGATCCTGCTCGTCGCGGTGCTGGCGTCGCTGGGCGCGCTGGTGGCGTCATTTTATCCTGCGCGCGGCCATTTCCAGCCTGCCCCGCTCAGGTCGAATCCACCGGGGTGCGTCAAAACGGCGGGGGTTTTCGTCCCGACGAACGCCACCGGCATTCCGGTGCGCGAGATCGCTTCCGTTCCGGCGCCGCTGCGCACCCGCGTGCTATATCGAGCGAATATGCAGGCCTGTTCGTGCGGCTGCAATCAGAGCATCGTCGCATGCCGTGTGCGCGACACGGAGTGCGCCACCAGCCGGAAGCTCTTGCGCGAAATCGTCTCCGATCGCGGTCAATAGCACGGCGCCGCGGGTGTAAGCTGACGTGAAATTCGGGCTGATTTCAGATACGCACGGCTACTTCGACCCGCGCCTTCCAGAGCTGTTCTACGGCGTGGACAAAATTCTGCACGCCGGCGATGTGGGATCGCGGGAAGTGCTGGAGGGTCTTGGCGCGATCGCGCCCGTGGCGGCGGTGAAAGGCAATATCGATTCGCCGGAGCTTAATCTGCCGCTCTCCGTAGTGCTTCAGTTTGGTGATGTACAAGCGGAGATGCTGCACACGCTTCCCGTGCCGCAGTCCCGGCTCGAAGCTTGGGGAAGTGGCGGGGCGCCAGCGCAGGCGCGGTTGGCAGAGCGGGAGCGCTTCGTGGCGTGCTTCCAGGCGGCTACGCGCTTAGTGGTATTCGGCCACACGCACAGGCCGTGCCTGGTCCGGTGCGGATCGGCGCTCTTCGTAAATCCGGGCAGCGCGGGCAGGAAGCGGTTCTCGCTGCCGCGCTGCTGTGCACGGGCGGACGTTTCACGGAGCGCGCTGGAGATTAATTTCCTTCCGCTGGAGGGTTATAATGAACGTGTCCCCGGAGCGATGCGGTTGATTTTGGGAGGGTCAGCTTTATGCTAACACTGAAGAATGTTAAACGCGCGCTGCAGATCGTGGTGACGATCGTTACCGTGGCCCTCGTGGTGATCGAGAAATTTGAGAAGGTCTGACAGGCCCGCTGAAAAGCCCTGCTCTAACGGCGTAGCGGCGGCTTTATGCCGCCATTGAT
>JBOGJW010000204.1:0-3068 GCA_050745245.1 Terriglobia bacterium
TCCGTGCTCACGAACGTCTTGCCGGCTTGGCGCAGGGCGTCCGCCACGGCGCGTGGCTGATCAATGCCAATGTGCTGGTCCCTCAGACCCCAGAAGAACAACATCGGCGCGTTCAGCGTGCCAGCACGATCGAGCAGGCCCGGCGTGCGGCCGCCGGGCGCAATGCCGCCTCCGTAGTAGGAGACCGCCGCCTTCACGGGAACACTCGCATTCGCCAGAAACGAAACTCTGCCGCCCATGCAATAGCCCACGCATCCCAGCTTTCCGCCGATTCCCTTCACCTCGCACTGTATCCATTCGAACGCCGCACGCACGTCCGCTTGCATCCCCGCCTCGGTAAGCGCCTGGACGTGCGGCATGCAAGCGGAGAAGTTAGCGTAATCGCCTTCGAAACCAGGGACGGTCCGGTGAAAAAGCTCGGGCGCAAGCGCCGCGTAGCCTTCGCCGGCAAAGCGCTCGGCCACGTTGCGGATGTGGGCATTCACGCCAAAGGCCTCTTGAAACACCATCAGCGCTGCCCGGGGCGAAGATTCTGCCGGGTGCGACAGCCAGGCGCGCATCGCGCGCCCCTCGACCTGGAGCTCAACATACTTCGAACGAACCGTCGCCATCTTCAACACCTCCGAAGCGGTCCCCAACCCGTAGCGCCTAGTCTAACAGGTCGCGGCCGAGGCGGAAGAAGTGGCGAATAGGCGGACGGGTGAATGCTGAATGCCGGACGCCGCTGTGATGAACTGGCATTTCACGGTACATCCCATAACCCATAGCTCAGAACTGAGAACTCGCATTCATTATTCACCATTTCTTCTACGGTTTGCGCCTCATAGGCGCGGGATGCGGCATATAGGTGTGGAATTCGCCGGGTGGGTGCGTATGCTCAAACTGGATTGTGCAGTGGGTGATGCCGAATCGCGCGGCCAGCGCGTCCTTGATGCGCGGAATAATCTTTTCGGTTTCCGAGGTGGGCATATCGAGAATTCGGACGTGGCAGGCGAGGGCGTGGGAGTGAGGATTGAGGCTCCAGATATGAACATCATGCACTTCCTGCACGCCCTCGATTTCCAGCATCGCGCTCGCCACTTCGCCGGCCGTGATCCCCTTTGGCGAGCTTTCCAGGAGGATACCGAGCGACTCGCCAAGAATCCCGATCGCGCCCCAGAAGATCATTCCCGCGATCAGAAACGCGAGCAGCGGGTCGACGATGCGCGCGCCCGTGACGGCGATGATCCAGCCGCCCACGATAATTGCGACGTTCGAGAGGGCGTCGCCGAGGTTGTGGATGAAGATCGCGCGCAGGTTGATCTCCTCGCGGCCGCGCGCGAGCCCGACGGTAATGGCCGCGTTCACCGCCAGCGCCACCGCGCCGACGATCAGCATAACTTCCGACGCGACAGGCTCGGGGTGAACGATGCGCGTGTAGCCCTCGTAGCAGATCAGCGCCGCCACGCCAGTAAGGATCAGCGCGTTTACAAATGCCGCCAGCACTCCGGCGCGCTGATAACCGAAGGTCCTCTCTTCGGTGGGCGGGCGCCGCTCGAAGTAGATGGCGAGCGCGGCGAAGATCAGTGAGGGAGCGTCGGAGAGATTGTGCCAGCCATCGCTGACGATCGAGAGGCTGTGCGCGAGCGATCCGGCCACAAATTCCGTCGCGGCCAGCGCCAGCGTGATGATGAGCGCAACCTTCAACCAGCGCGTTGCGGCATGAGTGTGCGAGTGTGCGTGCACGGAGCGCCTCATTCGGATTTTAACCAGCCCTCGTGTGAGGCGCAACGCCGCGCTGTTGTTGCAATCACTCCCGGAAGCGGTATTCTGAATGGGCTCAAATTCAGCGCGGCAAAAAGGGCGGAGCATGAAGATTGCGGGCGTGGCGAGCGCGTTCCCCAAGCATTACTACAGCCAGGATTTTCTCGCTGCTGGGCTCAAGCGATTTTGGGGAGAGCGGCTGAAGAATCCGCAACTGCTCGACCGGCTCCACGCGCACTGCGGCGTTGACGGCCGGTTTCTTTCCCTGCCGCCTGACGAATATTACCGCCTCGAAAATTGGGGACAGGCGAATGACGCTTGGATTCGCTGCGCGATGGAACTGGGCCAGCAGGCTCTGTGCCGCGCGCTAGCGCGTGCGGGCGTGGCGCCGGGCGAGATCGGCGCCGTCTTCACGACCTCGGTCACCGGCATCGCGAGCCCTTCGCTTGACGCGCGGCTTGCGAACCGCATGGGTTTTTCCCGCACCATCAAGCGCATTCCCATCTTCGGCCTGGGCTGCGTGGCGGGCGCTGCCGGAATTGCGCGCGCTGCCGACTACGTGCGCGCCTATCCGGACGAAGTGGCTGCGCTTCTGGCCGTCGAGCTGTGCTCGCTCACGCTGCAGCGCGAGGACGTCTCGATGGCCAACCTCATCTCCGCGGGGTTGTTCGGCGACGGGGCTGCCGCGGTGATTATCGCGGGCGCCGGGCGCGAGAATCCGGGCCCGCAAATTCTCGCTTCCCGCTCCGTATTCTATCCCGGGACGGAGCGCATCATGGGTTGGGACATCTCGGAGCGGGGCTTCAAGATTGTTCTTTCCCCGCGCCTGCCGGAGCTGATCGAAGAGCGTCTCGGCGGCGATGTACGTTCCTTCCTCAGCGACTGCGGACTCGCCTTCGGCGATATTGGCCGCTGGATTCTCCATACTGGCGGCCCGCGCATTCTAGAAGCCACGGCACGCGCCCTCGAGCTCCCGAAGAAGGCGCTCGCGGTTTCCTGGGATGTTCTGCGCAGGGTGGGGAACCTTTCCTCAGCATCGGTGCTGTTGGTGCTCGAAGAAGTGATGCGAGAGCGGCCGCCGGCCGGCACCTATGGCCTGCTCGCCGCGATGGGACCGGGCTTCTGCTCCGAGCTGGTCTTATTGAGGTGGTAGGTTGCGCCAGCTTCCCGACAGTACGGACATCTTCATTGTGGGCGGGGGACCAGCCGGGCTCGCCGCGGCCATTGCCGCGCGCCGCAAAGGTTTCCATGTTGTGGTGGCGGACGGTGGCTGCCCTCCCATCGACAAGGCCTGTGGTGAAGGGCTGCTGCCGAAAGGCGTGGAG